>JBDTDX010000253.1:0-2855 GCA_039922815.1 Granulicella sp. | reverse complement strand
ATCTTCGCCGCCTCCGAAGGCGAGGAGGAAGAGGTTAACCGCATCAACGCCGCCGCCATCGCTGCCGAACGCGGCATCCGCCTCCAGGAAGACAAGAAGGAGTTCGTCACCGGCGGCACCGGCTCCGTCCTCAAGCTCGTTCTCCACTCCTCGAACGGCGATGTCAGCGCCTCGGCCACCGTGCTTCACGGCACCTCGCCCCGCCTGCTCACCTACGACGGCATCGACATCGAAGCGCCCCTCACCGGCACCCTCGTCGTCATCCGCAACCACGACGTACCGGGCGTCATCGGTCGCATCGGCACCATCCTCGGCGAGCACTCGCTGAACATCGCGAACTTCGCTCTCGGCCGTTCCACCCGCTCCAACCGCGTTCCCCAGGGCCAGGCTCTCGCCGTCGTTCAGATCGACGTCCCCGATGCCGCAACCGCAAACGCCGCCATCGAAGCGCTCCGCAAAGTCGAAGCCATCGCCAGCGTCCGCCTCGTCGAACTCAGCAAGTCTTAAAGCCTCAGCTGCCCTAAACTACCGGGTGCCCCATCCTTCGCGCTTTTTGCGAAGGGTGGGATCCACCCACCTCCATTCACCGTTGTGTCACCCCACCACACCGTTGTCATCCCCACTACTTTGTCATCCCGCAGCAAAGCGAAGGGATCTGCTGTTGCATTGGTCGTCGCCCGATCATCTCAACCCACCCAAAATACTGTCATCCTGAGCGAAGCCGAAGGACCTGCATTGGCCGCTGCCTGTTCTTGCCGTCATCCTGAGCGAAACGAAGGACCCGACAGACCCAAATTCACGCAGCCTTCCAAACCTTTCCATCCCGCCCTCACACGCCGGGTGCCCCATCCTTCGCGTCTTTGCGAAGGGTGGGATCGACCCATTTCCCCTCCGCACAAAAAATCTTCACCTCAGAACCGCAAAAAACACCAGCAAAAAGCATGTCAAGCCCCTAAACCCACTCCCCGTCCATAAAACCCAATAGGCACGCCTCTTTTACGCCATCGAACGTTTGGGCATTCTCCCCTGCGCAACCTCTATAATGGAAGCAGGGCAAAAATAACTCGGCACCTCATTCTTCTCTTCACCCGTAAACCGCATGGAATGAGGATCTTGCGTGTAACCCCTTTCAATGCAATATCTTGAGAGTGGTCTCTGATGCAACATCCTTATTATCAAGAACTTGCGAAATAATAGGGGGGGGAGGGGGTACCCTGAAAAGCTGCCAGTCAGATTGAGCGAACGACCCTACTCAACCACGGGAAAGAATCGAACTCATGCCGCTCTACGAATACAAATGCCTTAAGTGCGAACGTCACACCGAAAAGATCCAGAAGTTTTCCGACCCCGAGATCACCGTCTGCCCTCACTGCGGCGGAAAACTCGAGCGCGTCATCTCCGCTCCCGCTATCAGCTTCAAGGGAGGCGGCTGGTACGCCGACGGCTACGGCAACGCCAAGCCAAAATCAGCGGACACCGCAGCGAAGCCTGCATCGGACACGGCCACCGCCGCACCAGCATCGGGCAGCGCTCCCGCCGCCGCAGCAGCACCTGCATCCGCGCCAGCCGCAGCCCCCGCCGCCGCGTCGTCGTCAAGCTCCGACAAGAAGTAGACAGCTACACCGAATCTTCGCGAAATTATTTTTGCGCCGCGGCAAACGACCCGGCTGCGATCCTAGAAGAGAGGTCTCAGCTATTTCTCAGGCGCTGGCGGAACCTTCTTCCCCTCCTTGCGCGCCTCAGAGAGCCCAATCGCAATTGCCTGCTTGGGATTCGTGACCTTCTTTCCACTGCGGCCACTCTTCAGCGTTCCCTTCTTCATCTCTTTCATTTCCGTCTCAACATTCTTGCTCGCCGAGGGACTGTAATTCCGGCCTGACGCACTCTTCTTCGCCGCACTCTTCTTAGCCGCCTTCTTCGCGGGAGCCTTCTTCGATGCAGCTTTCTTCGTAGCCATTCGCGTTACCTCCAATCGCATAGGAGTGAATGTCACGCCGATTACGTTGCATCCATAAATGTGCATGAGCCAATCTACGCAACACCGCTCAACGCGATCGCCGCCACAGCCAGAACGCCGCACCGCAGGCCAGCACAAACCCAATCAGCTCGAGCGCCACAACAATCCGATGTCCTCGCCCATGCGTCCTGCGCAGCGCTCCGTCGTTCCACGCCGCATGCACACTGACAAGATCAGCCGTCAATCCCGGTATCGTGATCGCGTTCAGGTCCGTCGTAGGCAACGATCCGAAGATCCTCTCCGGCTCCGGCATCTTTCCCGAGCGGTCCTTCGGGATGGCCGCAATCAAGTCATTCACCTCGCTGTCGCCGGGGTTGTTGAAGAAAGCATCGTCCGCCGTATTCGGAAACAGCGTCACCTTCCCGGTCATCTTCTTCTCGATCGCGGACACGCTATCCTGGCAGACGCCCAGCGCATAATAGCCACCGAACGGCAGCGCAGGATGCGCCAGGTGAAGATGCGCGTACGCGACAACCATCTTTCCCGCCAGCCGCGTCACCTCGACCGCGTCGGCTCCGCTGTACTCATGCGCGTGGCGTCCGAGAACCCACGGCTGGTTCAGCTCATCCATCGTCCGGAACTCGGCCTTGCCATCGATGCCGAAGTACCACGCCACATCCGCATTCACCTTCGGCCCGCGCACCGTCCACTCGTATTCCGCATGACTCACCGGCACCAGCAAAGGACGATTCGTATGCGGCACAAGGATCTGCGAGTTCACCCAGAACGGCATCATCACGTCCTGTCCGTTGTAGTGAAAGTGGCCGAAGTTCGCGAAGTAGCGCGCATCCGCAACCGTCACCGTGTGTCCGGTCTCGACCAACGCCTTCACCAGTTC
>JBDTDX010000252.1:0-2235 GCA_039922815.1 Granulicella sp. | reverse complement strand
CACCGCCACAGCTCGCGCGCTCTACCTGCCGCTCTTCGTCCGCGCTGCCAATGCTCCCGCCGTCATGATCGTCGCCGACAACAAGGCAGCCGAAGCCCTTCACGCCGCTGTCCTCAGCACCTGCGAGCTTACGGGAGCCCTTCCGCCCGAGACCATCCTCCGCCTGCCCGGCCACGACGTTCTCCCCTTCGAGAACCTCTCGCCGCACCTCGAGATTCAGGAGCATCGCGCAGCTACGCTCTGGAAGATCGCCACCGGTCAGGCGCGGCTCGTGATCGCACCGCTCGAAGCTGCCTGCATGAAGCTCTTTCCGCGCGACTACTACCGCGCCCTCGCCCTGCACCTTAAGGTTGGTGAGGAATATTTACCCGACATGCTCGTCGAGCACCTGCTCTCCGTCGGCTACACCCGCGTCGATGTCGTCGAGATGCCCGGCCAGGTCACCATTCGCGGCGGCATCATCGACGTCTACAGCCCGGAGATGGACCGCCCCGTCCGCATCGATTTCTTCGGCGACGAGATCGAATCCATCCGCAAGTTCGACCCTGAAACGCAGCGCTCCAGCTCGCAGATGGACTCGGCCCTGCTCCTCCCGCTTACGGAAACACCGGTCACCGAAAAGCTGCTCGCCGCCATCAACACCCGCCTTACCCGCGGCGGTTCGGCAGGCGCGGCACTCGAAGGCGGCGAAGAGCCTGTCGAACTTCAGACTCACATACAAAGTTCGGGTGCCCCATCCTTTGCAGCCTCATCGCAAAGGGTGGGATTCACAGAAGCCACCATCTTTCCCGGATGGGAGTTCTTCGCTCCTGTCGCCGGAGCCAACCTCACGCTACTCGACCTGCTCTCAGCATCCGGCCCCACGCCGCGCGTCTTCATCGAAGAGCCCAGCATGGTCAAGAACCAGGGCGAGCGCTGGTGGAACAAGATCGAGCAGCGCCACGAGCGTTCCGGCATCGGCAACCTCGTCCGTCCCGAGGATATTTATCTCTCTCCGTGGGATCTCGACGACCGCCTGCGCCGTTACTCCGGCTGCGAGCTCGATCAACTCGGCCTTGTAGACGTCCTCGACGCAGACCGCAGCGATCTCTCCGAAGTCGATTTCGCGACGCGCCCCACGCAGCGCTTTCACGGGTCTATTCCTGCGCTCATCGACGCCATCAAGTCCCTCATGCAGCAGGATGCGCGCATCCTGCTCGCCGCTCCCAACCAGGGCGAGGTCGAGCGTCTCGCCGGTCTCCTGCAGGAGTATCAAGTTCCCTACCGCCTCGGCTCCCGAAACGAGAGTCCCGGCAGCGCCACAGTCTACTCGGAATCCAGCTACCTTGCAGGCGACCTCCGCACCCCGGTCATCGTCAAGACCGCCATCGCCGCTGGCGTGCAGGTGCTCGATCTCGACAGGTCTACCGCTCGTCAGATCATCCTCTTCGGCGCGCAGGACTTGACCGACGATGCCGACGTAACCGCGCGGCCCGTTCGTCGCAGCAAGTCCAAGACCTCCGCGTTCATCTCCGACTTCCGCGATCTCACCGTAGGCGATTACGTCGTCCACATCGAACACGGCATCGCGCAATACTGCGGCCTCCGCGTCATCGAAGAGAACGACCAGCCACCGCTCGAGCTCATGATCCTCGAGTTCGCCGACGAGGCCAAGCTCTACGTCCCGCTCACCCGTCTCGATCTCATCCAGAAATACCGCTCCAGCGATACCGGCCCCGCGCCCGAGCGCAACCGGCTCGGCACACAGGCATGGCAGAAGACCAAGGCCCGCATCAAGAAGGCCATGCAGGACATGACCGGCGAACTGCTCATCCTCTATGCGCAGCGCAAAGCCGCACAGGGCACACCCTTCTCGCCGGACACCAACATGCAGCGCGAGTTCGAAGATGCCTTCGACTTCAACGAGACCGACGATCAACTCACCGCCATCGCCGACATCAAGCAGGATATGGAGTCCACGCAACCCATGGATCGCCTCCTCTGCGGCGACGTCGGCTACGGCAAGACTGAGGTCGCCATGCGCGCCGCCTTCAAGGCCGTGCAGGATTCCAAACAGGTCGCGATCCTCACGCCGACGACCGTCCTCAGCTTCCAGCACTACGAGACCTTCAAGAAGCGCTTCGCAAACTTCCCCGTCAACGTCGAGATGATCTCCCGCTTCCGCACCGCAAAGGAGCAGAAGGCCATTCTCGAAAAAGCCGCCGAAGGCAAGGTCGATATCCTCATCGGCACGCA
>JBDTDX010000251.1:0-5895 GCA_039922815.1 Granulicella sp. | reverse complement strand
CCTTCTTGGCAACGGTAAAGGTGCGCTGGAGCAGCGGCTCCAGGCTCGCTTGCACCGCGCCAACCTCCCGAGCAACGCTGTAGGACTCTTTGACCTGGCCGAGGATCTGCGGCTCGCCGACCACCATTGAATCGAGCGACGAAGCAACGCGGAAGAGATGCCGGACAGCCTCGCGCTCGCGAAACTCGTACAGGTGCGGCGTAAGCGTGGCGGTCGGCACGCTGAAGTACTCATGCAGGAAGCGTGGCAGGTCAGGAGCGGCGGCATCGGTTTCCTGCATAGTCAGCAACTCAACACGGTTGCAGGTCGAGAGAATGAGCCCCTCGTGAATCCCGGGCTGATGGAGCAGCGTGCGGGTCGCATCCGCCAGCCTGTCAGCGGGAATAGCGAGGCGTTCACGGACCTCGATGGGAGCCGTGTTGTGATTGATGCCGAGCAGCACAAGGCTACACATCCCCTGGAGCTTGTTCTCGGTCATGGCGTTGTAAACCTGTGCACAACGGAGAACTGGTTGGCGGCCCAGACGGCGAGAACGACCACGAAGACGAAGCTCGATAGATAAACAGCACGGCGTCCGCGCAGGCCGGAGTGGCGACGGATAAATA
The DNA here is from genome assembly GCA_039922815.1 of Granulicella sp. Classification (GTDB taxonomy): domain Bacteria; phylum Acidobacteriota; class Terriglobia; order Terriglobales; family Acidobacteriaceae; genus Edaphobacter. The sequence continues at coordinate 5,290 of JBDTDX010000251.1, read as the reverse complement.
TCATCCCTGCATACGCGACCCACATGGCAAATGACAGCAAAACCTTGGGATCGAGAAAGAAGGAGGGGCCAATCGTCTGCTCGGCGATGAGCGACCCGATAAAGAGCCCCGCCGTCATGCAGGGAAACCCGTATAGCAGGCTCTTGAGCGCGATCTGGTCGGTCGTCTCAAGCGGGGGCAGCCATGGCAGCGTCTGAGCCTTCGACTTCAGGCGTCGCTCCTGGATGAGATAGAGAATTGACGCCAGCATCGAAATAAAAAGCGCGGCATAGGCGGCCAGCAGCAGGGCGATGTGGAGGAAGATCCAGCTAGTACGCACCAAGGGCATCGCCGTACTCTCAAGCCCGGGGTCGAAGGCGGGGATGAGCCCGAGCAGAAAGCACAGCGGCAGAACAAAGACGCCAACCGACGCGGTCTTGTAACGCCAGTAAATCAACAGAAACGCAAGCGCCAGCAGCAAACCAAGCATCGATTGCGTCTCATGCGTATCCACTGGAAGCGCGTGGTGGGCGGCGTTCAGCACCTCCATTAACGAGACAAAGTGGAATAGCAGCGCAGTAACCGTTGCCGGAATGGCGATGCGCAGCCAGCGCGGACGGTCATAGAGCGCGGCTGGCAAGATGGCCAACGCGGCAACGCCATAGAGAAGAACTGCGACTTTGAGCCAGAGAAGCGACATTAGATCTAGAGCGCGAGGCGCGAACCTTCAGTATATCGTGCGGAGCCGGCGTCGATCATTTCAGGTCCTCAGCAGGAGGCGGTATCCTGACCTCTGTGGCGAATGAGACGACAACCGATGCTTCTGCGCTGACGCCCGTCATGCGGCAATACTTCGCGGCCAAGGAGCAGCATCCGGACTGCCTGATGTTTTGCCGAATCGGCGACTTTTACGAGCTGTTCTATGAGGACGCGATCCTGGTAGCGCGCGAGCTGCAACTGACCCTGACGGCGCGCGACCGCGAAAAAAAGCAGCCAATGTGCGGCGTGCCCTACCATGCGGCAGAGATTTATCTGCAGCGGCTTCTGCGCAAGGGCTATCGCATCGCGCTCTGCGAGCAGATGGAAGACCCGAAGCAGACCAAGACCATCGTTCGCCGCGAGGTAACGCGCGTGCTGACGCCGGGGACCGCACTTGATCCTTCTCTGGGGGCGGAGCAGAGCAACTACCTTGCGAGCGTGTATCTGCATCCTGGCAGCAGCGCAAAGTCCAGCATCGCGGCGCTGGCGCTGCTCGATCTCTCGACCGGAGAATTTCGCGCGACCGAGTTTATAGGGCCGGCTGCATGGACCTCGGTGATCGACGAGATAGGACGGCTGCGACCCGTGGAACTGCTGTACGGCACGGGGCTTCTAGGCGGAGTCAACCTCGCTGGTGAGACCGAAGCAACCGCCGGGCTCGATGCGATCCGCACGAAAACCGCCCTCGACGAATGGGTCTTTACCGCCGAATATACCGTACCTCTCCTGCGGAATCACTTCAAAGTGCACTCGCTTGACGGCATGGGACTGGGCGGGCACGAGGGCGCAGCAATCGCTGCCGGCGCGCTGCTGCACTACATCCAGAAGACCAAGCAAGGAGCCGTCGAACATGTGGATGGGGTGCGCTACTACGAGCGCTCGACCTGTCTAGAACTCGATTCGGTCAGCGTCCGCAATCTTGAATTGATTGAGCCGCTGTTCTCGGGCGAGTCCGCACAAACCACTCTGTTCTACACACTCGATGCCTGTTGTACGCCGATGGGCAAGCGGCTGCTGCGCTCGACGCTGCTCCGCCCAGCCAATCAACTAACCGAGATTGAAGCAAGGCTTGAGGCTGTGGGCGAAGCGGTTGCCGATCTGCGCGCACGCGAAGGGCTGCGGCGCTCGATGGAGGGCGTACTCGACTTGGAGCGCCTGTTGAGCCGCATCGCGCTGGACTCCGCCGGACCACGCGAGGTGATGGCGCTTGCCGGAACCCTTGGCTGCCTTCCGGGGGTTGTCCTCGCGGCCAAAGCGTTGCACGCGGAACGGTGGTCTACACTCGCTGCCGCAGTCGATACGCTCGAGGAACTGCACGCGCGCGTCGTGCGAACCATTGCAGAAGTACCTCCGGTTAATTTTTCTGACGGCGGAGTCATTCGAGTTGGCGTCGACACTGAACTCGACGAATTGCGCGAGCTGGGACGCAGCGGACGCCAGGCGCTGGTGGCCATTGAAGAACGCGAGCGAGCGCGGACGGGGATTGGTTCTCTCAAAGTGCGCTTCAACTCGGTCTTTGGCTACTACCTGGAGGTCACCAAATCTCACGCAAAGTCGGTTCCTGCGGACTACGAACGCAAGCAGACCTTGGTCAACGCGGAGCGCTTCACCACACCTGAATTGAAAGAGTACGAGTCCAAAATACTGACGGCGCAGGAGCGCTCAGGCGAGATCGAACACCGCATCTTCGCAGAGCTGCGCCATGAGCTGCTCGCCGCCGCCACACGGATGCGCGAGACCGCGCGCACCGTTGCTGAGATCGACATGCTGACGAACTTTGCTCACCTTGCCGCGCTGCGAGTATGGGTTCGCCCACAGATCGAAGACAGCGGTGTGCTCGAGTTCGTGCAGGCACGCCATCCCGTGGTCGAGCGCCGCCTGGAAGAATCCGGCGGCGGACGATTCGTCCCGAACTCGCTCGTCCTTGATGCCTCTGAGAGCGCAGAGCGCGGCCCTGCGGTGCTCCTGATTACCGGCCCCAATATGGGCGGCAAAAGTACCTACCTGCGACAGGCCGCACTGCTCGTCGTCATGGCACAGTGTGGTTGCTTTGTGCCTGCTGAACGGATGCGACTCGGGCTCGTCGACCGCATCTATACGCGCATTGGCGCGAGTGATAACGTCGCCCGTGGCCGCTCAACCTTCATGGTGGAGATGACCGAGACTGCGGCGATTCTCAACACGGCCACAGCGCGTTCGCTCGTCCTGCTCGATGAGATGGGCCGCGGCACAGCCACCTACGATGGCCTCAGCCTTGCATGGGCCACAGTCGAGCACCTGCACGACCGCATTCGCGCACGCACACTCTTCGCGACGCATTACCACGAGCTGACGCTGCTCGCCGATCGCCTGAACCGGCTTCAAAACCTGCGTGTGACTGTCAAAGAAACCGCATCAGGCATCGTCTTCCTGCATACCGTTGAGGCCGGCCCCGCAAGCAAAAGCTATGGCATCGAGGTAGCACGGCTTGCCGGACTCCCTGCCGCAGTCATTGGCCGCGCCCGCGAGGTGCTGAAGCTGCACGAGAAGGCTGAGAGCCAGCAGATACGCGAGGCAGCAAATATTGCAGAACCCAAACTACAAATGACAATGTTCACGCCTCTCTCGCAACGCATCGTAGACAGGCTGGAGGCAGCAGACGTCAACGCACTGACACCGCTTGAGGCATTGAACCTGTTAGCGGAGTTGCAGCGGGAGTTGAAGCCATGAAGAACATGATCGTTGCTGGCGTAATGAGCGGGACCTCCGCGGATGGCGTGGATGTTGCGATCTGCCGTATCACCTCTGCGCGCGAGGAGGACGACGCTCCGCACGTGAAGCTTTTAGGGCACGCATCCTTCCCGTATCCGAAGGCGGTACGCGCGGCAGTATTGGCTGCGATGGACGCGAAGACGATCTCCGTAGCTGAACTGTCTCGACTTAACTGGCGGCTGGGTGAAATCTATGCAGAGTGCATCGAAAAAACCGCCGCGCAGCTTGCGGCAAAGCCGGCGCTTGCTGGCTGCCACGGCCAGACGATCTATCATCAGGGAGCGCCCGCAAAGTATCTTGGAAAAAGGTTGCGAGCAACATGGCAAATGGGGGAAGCAGCGGTCGTCGCGGAACGCCTGCATGTGCCGGTGGTGAGCGACTTCCGGCCAGCGGATCTTGCCGCCGGAGGCCAAGGTGCACCCCTGGTCCCCATGCTCGACCTCTGCATGTTTCGTTCCGCGCGCGTCAGCCGTGTACTGCAAAATCTTGGCGGCATTGCAAACCTCACAGCAATCCCCGCAGGCGGTAGCTCCAATAGCGTGATGGCCTTCGACACAGGCCCAGCCAACATGGTGATCGACCATTGTATGGAGCGTCTCTTCGGCAAATCGTTCGATCGTAACGGAAGCGTAGCCCGTCGTGGACGCATGATTCAGCCTGTGCTGGAGCACCTATTGCATTGCAGCTATTTCTCTGCGCCTCCGCCAAAATCCTGCGGACGTGAGGAGTTTGGTGCTATCTTCGCGGACAACCTCATCGCTCGTTGTTACCAGGCTGGGGGTAGCAATGCGGACGTTGTAGCCACGGCAACGGCGTTAACGGCACAGTCGATCCTTGCGGCGTATCAACGTTTCGCTGGGCCACATCTTGCCGCGGCCGCACCTTCGGCGAAGGTCGAATACATCGTCGCCGGTGGCGGCGCAAAGAACGCGGTACTCATGCAGAGGTTGCGCGATGGCCTTGAGGCGCTCGGGGTGCGCGTGCGCCCGATGGAGGAGCTTGGCGTTCCCGCACAAGCGAAAGAGGCTGTTGCGTTCGCGCTGCTGGCGTGGCTCACCTGGCATCATCGCGCGGGGAATCTACCAGCCGCCACCGGAGCAGACCGCCCGGTGATCCTCGGAAAGATCAGTCATGCGTAGGCTGCTCGCCGCCCTTTGCACGCTCGCGATTTGCACCAGCATCCTAAGCTGTCGCTCTGTGCAACCAGACGCACAAACGGTCGTCATGGCTATCGAAAGCAGCCCCAACAATCTTGATCTTCGACAAGGCACGGACGCACAGTCCGAACGCATCGGAGGTCTCCTATTCGATCCGCTCGTCCGTAAAGACGAGCACTACAATCTTCAGCCCTGGCTGGCGACGAGTTGGGAGCAGCCCGACCCGCTCACCTGGATCTTCCATCTGCGCGATGGCGTGCACTTTACAGACGGTCGCCCCCTCGGCGCAGAGGACGTCGCTTACACGATCCGCAGCATGACCGATGGAACAATCGTGACCGCGAAGGCCGGGTCCTTTGCGTCGGTCGATCGAGTGGAGGTACGCGATCCCCTCACGGTGGTGGTACATCTCAAATATCCCGATGCGTCGCTCCTGTTCAACATGAGCGATGGCCTCTTCGGCATCGTTCCTAAAGGCTCGGGTGGCGACTTCGGAATGCATCCCATCGGCTCTGGACCCTTCCGTTTTGTAAGCGCGGTCGCCGATAAAGAGGTCATCGTCGAACGCAATCCCACCTACTGGGCAGGCCCCCCGCGCATCAAGCGGATACGCTTCGCAGTTGTCCCCGATGCCATCACAACGG
>JBDTDX010000250.1:0-4302 GCA_039922815.1 Granulicella sp. | reverse complement strand
ACGGAGAACATGGCGCTGAAACAGGCCGTGGAGGTGAATGCTCGGGTGGTGATGCAACATACGCATGCCGTCGATGAACTCGCCCGGTCGAAGGGCGTGCCGGTTCCGCAGCGGCCTCCTCGGCCCCAGCGGCCACCGCAACCGTAGCGGAAGTTGATGCAGGATTATCCAAAGCGGGAGTGCTGATGGCGCTCCCGCTTTGGTGCGTTTGGTTGCGTGCTGGCAGCGTAGAATGCAGGCATGAAGAGCTTTTTGCGATGGGCGGGGGTCGTCTGTCTGCTGCTGGTCCCGGCGGTTTATTTGCGGGCCGAAACGATCAAAAATCTGCCTGCGCCGACCGCGTATGTGAGCGACTTTGCCGGAGTGCTCGATCCGGCGACGAAGCAGCAGGTGGAAGACCTGTGCATCGCTGTGGATCGGCAGGCGCACGCGCAGATTGCGGTGGTTACGATCAAGACGCTGGATAACGATCAGCCGATTGATGAGGCGGCTACCCAGCTGGAAGAGCAGTGGAAGGTGGGCGCGAAAGGAACTGACCGCGGCGTGCTAATGCTGCTGGTGATGAATCCGACGAAAGGGCGGATCGAGGTTGGATACGGGCTTGAGGGGATACTGAACGACGCCAAGGTCGGCGATATTGGCCGGGCGATGGCACCTTATTCGCAGAAGGGCGATTACAACCGGGCGATTCCGCTGGGGGTGCAGCAGATTGCGCAGGTGATCGCGGCGGATGCCCATGTGACGCTGCAGGCACCGGTGCATCGCTATCGGCGGGTGCAGGAGACCGAAACCGCGCAGCCGATGAGCCTGATGCGACTGCTGATCTTCGGCGGCATTGGATTGGTAGTCATCATTCTGCTAGTGAGCACGGGGAACATCGGAATCCTGTGGTTCATCCTGGGGAGCCTGATGGGCGGCCGTGGAGGTGGTGGCGGAGGAGGGAACGATGATCGTGGCGGCGGCTTTGGCGGGTTTGGTGGGGGTAGTTCCGGCGGCGGCGGGGCGAGTGGGAACTTTTAAGGTTGTTTCCCGGTATTAAGACAAGGAACGAATAGAATGCAGGTAGAAGTCTGAGGGCACTATGAAAGCTTTGTGGGCGTTGTTAGGTGTGGTGGGGTTGTTCATTCTGGTTGCGTTGCTTGTCGGCGGAAGCTACGTGAGCTCGAAGAACCAGATGGTTGCGAAGGACCAGGATGTGAAGGCTGCATTCTCTGAGATCGACGTGAACCTGCAGCGGCGATCGGATTTGATCCCGAACCTGGTGGCTACGGTGAAGGGCTACGCCAAGGTAGAGGAGACGGTTCTGACGGCGATTGCCAACGCGCGCGCTGGGTTGATGACGGCACAGACTCCGAACGAGAAGCTGGCGGCGAACGACCGTTTGAACGTGGCGCTGCTGCCGTTGCTGCGGATGCAGGAGAACTATCCACAGCTAAAGAGTAATGACCAGTTCATGCGTCTCCAGGATGAGCTGGCAGGCACGGAGAACCGGATTGCCGTGGCACGTCGGCGGTATAACGAGTCGATCCGCGACTACAACACGTTCATCGGGCAGTTCCCGAACAGTCTGTTCGCGAACTTTGCGGGCTTCCACCAGAAGAATGAGTACTATTCAGCGGACCCGAATGCGAAGACGGTTCCCAAGGTGGACTTCGACAAGTAAGTATTTGCATGCAATAGAAAGAGGCCATCGCTCGATGCGATGGCCTCTTTCTATTTGTAACCCGATCCGGAGTTTATTCGTTGAATGCGGCGATTGCGGTGGCTTCGTCGTCCTTGATGTCGAAGACGGTGTAGAGCTTGGTGATCTGGAGGAGGTCCTGCACCTTTTTGGTCAGGTTGAGGAGCTTGAGCTCGCCGCCGCCGTTCTTCGTGGTGGTGAAGGCGCTCACCAATTCGCCGATGCCGGAGCTGTCGATGTAGCTGATGTCGCCGAGGTTCAGCAGGATCTTGTTCGAACCCTTGGCTATAACATCGCGCACTGCATCGCGGAGGGTAACACTGCCTTCGCCGAGCGTGATGCGGCCGCTGAGATCCAGAATGGTGATGCCATCCACCTGGCGGGTTTTAACTTTCATGCTCATGAATTACGTCTCCTTAGGTCCCCGTCTTCGCGGGTGTCCGGCGTTTGGTCAGGGTAAGTTCTGTGCCGGGGTGTAGCTGGCGAAAGTTTACCTCATCCATGAAGGCGCGAATGAGGAAGATTCCCCGACCGGAACCGCGGAGGATGTTTTCCGGGGCGAGTGGATCGGGGACGGTATCGGGATCGAGACCGGGACCCTGGTCGGCGATGCGAATGACGATTGCTTCGGCGGTGGTCTCGAAGGAGGCGGTGATGTGTTTGGCCGCGTCGTAGGCGTTGCCGTGAACGACGGCGTTGATGGTGGCCTCGCGGACGGCCATGGCGATATTGGGCACTTCGTCCTCATCGAATCCGGCGCGCTGCGCATAGTCCTCAGCGACCTGCTCGACGCGATTAACGCTTGCGAGTGAGGAGTCGAGGGTGAGGCTCTCGCGGCTGGTGGTCGAATCTGCCAAGGTTTCCTCGAAGATGCGTAGGCCGGTGCGGAACGGACGAACACAGGTGGAAGCGTCCTACGCAGTTTGCTTGCGGGGGCGGGGGAATGTCAAGGACGGAAGCGTTTCGCGGGTTTTCAAAAGGGACTGGCGGATTTAGAAGAGGTATTTGACGCCGCCGTCGGGGAAGCGGGGCATCTGGTTCTGTTGGGCGACGCCGCCGATCCAGGGCTGCCATTGGTAGGCGTAGAAGTTCTGGCGGTTGAGGGCGTTGTCGAGGCCGGCGTGCCAGAGGAGCGTGCCGCGGCGGATGGTGGTGGTCTTCTCGATGCGGAAGTCCAGGCGGCCGTACATGGAGGAGCGCAACGCGTTGATCTGGGTGAGGTCGTAGACGTCGCGGTTCTGCTGATAGCTTTCGGCTAGGTTGTCCGGGGCGTAGGGGCGGCCGGAGGTTCCGCTGTAGCGGAAGGAGACGGTAGTGCCTTTACCGGCGCGGATGACTGCGGCGATGTTGGCGACGATGGGCAGGTCGAAGCTGCCTTTGCGATAGACGTCATCGAGGCCGGTGTACCAGCTGCGGGCGTAGGCGAGATTGCCGCTGAGGGTGATGCGGGAGGTGGGGCGGAGGTCGAGTGCCAGCTCCGCACCGGCGGCTTTGCCGAGGCCTCGGCTGACCATGGGGAACATCAGGAAGGCCTGGCCGAAGGTGTCGGCGATATTGGCGAGCGAGAGTTGCGGGAACTCGGTGGAGACGGGGTAGTCGCGGTAGGTCTTGCGATAGGCGGCGAGGGTGATGCGAACGCGGCTGCGGTCAATGAGGGTGAGGGCTGCGGTGAGGTGGCGGGCGCGGATGGGCGCGAGCGCGGTGTTCTGCTGAAAGGCGAGGAGATAGAGGTAGGAGGGAAGCTGTGCGTATTCGGCTATGCCGATGCTGAAGGTGCGTGTTGCGCCGAGAGGAATGGAGAGTGAGGCCTTCGGCGTGAAGGCGAAGCGGCCGTCGACGGCCCAGCGGTGGGCGCGTGCGCCGAGGGTGAGGCGCAGGTTGGCGGGGAGGGTGAAGACGCCCTGGGTATAGCCGCCGTCGTCCAGAGTGTTGAAGTTGCGGTGGACGCTGACGGCGCTGGGGATGTTGTCGCTGGCGGAGTAAGGGTTGGGGATACCGTTGGGCTGGAGGATGTTGTAACGGATGCGGTGGAGGGTTTCGTTGAGGCCGCCGCTGAAGGTGAAACCGGGCGAGGCCTGGATGAGGTACTCGGTCTTGAGGGCGGTGTCGCCGTCGTGGGTCTGCTCGTTGTAGATGGGAAGGCCCTGATTGACCTGGGAGTCCATGTTGACGGTCTGGGCCTGTTCGGAGTTTGCGAGCGTGACGACGCCGTAAGAGCGAGCGGAGAAGAGATGCTGGTAGTTGACGCCGACGGTGTTTCGCCAGCCGCTGTAGCCGATGGTGATGGGATTGGTTTCGGCGGAGTCGAGCTGGTCGGGCTTGATGTCGATGGAGTCGATGCCGGTGAGGGAGAGGCCCCAGATGCGGTCGCCGTTGGCGAGGGTGTGGTCGGCGCGGACGAGGTTGTTGGTGTACTTCGGCACGCCGTTCATGCCGATGTCGTTGGTGAAGAGATGGAAGACGCTCTGGCGACCGGAGATGAAGAGCGAGCCGTTGTCGCCGAGCGGGCGGGAGTCCATGCCGCCGATACCGGCGATGCCGACCTCGGTCATGTGGCGGATGGGGGCGCGGCTGCCGGGGGTGGTGTCGGGAATGGTCGAGATTTCGACGACGGAGGAGAG
>JBDTDX010000249.1:0-19313 GCA_039922815.1 Granulicella sp. | reverse complement strand
ACGCACATCACCGATGGCAGCTTCGGAACCATCCGTTCTGCCTTTGCTCCGCGCGATATACAATTCGCGTTGAAAATGTATTGGTGATCATGCAGAATCCAACCCAGGGCACGCGGAGACCTCTCCGTCGTGCCCCACTCCCTCTCACCGCCTGCCTCTGTATTTTGCTTGCGCATACAACAGCCAGAGGCCAGGCCATCCCACTCGACACCCTGCTCGAGCACGCACGGGCGGCCCAATCCGCAGGCCGTTACACCGAAGCCGCCGATGCCTACATACAGGCTGTCGCCATCGATCCACACACTCCTGAACTCTGGGCGAACCTCGGCCTCATTCAGCACCTTACCGGCCAGTACCTGGAATCAGCGAATAGCTTCACCCATGCGCTCGATCTCAAGCCGGCGCTCTTCATGCCGCAACTCTTTCTCGGTCTCGATCAACTCGAGCTCAATAAGCCCGAAGCAGCTAGACTTCATCTTGAGCGTGCCCATGCCCTTCGCCCTGACGATCCCAAGGTCGCCTTAGGTCTCGGCCGCGTCTACACCGCACTGCACCGCCCACATGCCGCGGCTACAGCCTACGCCACCGCAGCGAAGAACGATCCCACCAACCAGAGCGCCTGGTACGGTCTCGGTCTCGCCTCTATCACGCTGATTGAGCAGGATGGCGGCACTCTCGCCACTTACGCACCAGACTCTGTCTGGGCACGAGCCCTCTACGCCGATGATCTGCTACAGCAGGGCCGCACCACCGAAGCCCTCGACACCTATCGTAAGGTCGTCGGCACCGCAGAGCGAAAGACACTGCTCCAGACGCTGAAAGCTACTTCGGCCATAGGCGCAATTAAGAGCATTTCGCCAGAGACACAACGCAGTCTGCTCACTATTCTAGAAACTGCCGCCGAGACCGCTCCCACCTGCACACAGTCCTGCGCTCATATCGCCGCTCATCAACAGATGGCAAGCCTCTACTGGCAGAACCAACCCGGCGCCAGTGCAGACGCTGCCTTGCAAAGAATCCAGGTTGCCCCCACCGACAACGAAGCGCTCTTCTGGTCCGTCAAGGCCAACTGCCGTTCTCGGATTCGCAAGTTCGCGCCGAGGATGTCGCCGCTTACGCTTTGGTTTCTTAGCCCGGGCACACTGTTGACCAGTTCGCTGGCCATCGGCAACGGCCGACTCGACGCTATGCTCTTCGGAGCGCCGGAGCACAACCAATTTTTAGCCGTGGAACACACATGAAATCCACTCAGTTTCTGCCGCAACCGAATCAAAGGAGACCCTAGGCGCAATGACCCCGACCGACATCACGACTCTCACCGCGACCCAACTCAGAAGCTCACGCCGCAGCTTTCTGAAGAATTCTGCACTGGCCGCCTCGGCCATGGGTCTGGCGCGACTACCACTGAGTGCACAGGCAGCACAGGTCGATGCACATATTGAGGTTGTTCCCTCCGAAACGATCGGTACCATCTCGGCCGAGATCTACTCGCACTTCATTGAACACCTGGGCGGTGTGATTTATGACGGTGTGTGGGTCGGGGAGAAGTCAAAGATCCCAAACAAGGGCGGCATTCGCACCGCCTTCATCGACGCCATGCGCGCGGTAAAAGCGCCAGTGCTGCGGTGGCCGGGAGGCTGTTTCGCCGACTCATATGACTGGCACGATGGTCTTGGCGCACGCGCCAAGCGACGTGCACGCTCCGCATTCTGGGATCAACAGGATTCCAATCAGTACGGCCTGCACGAGTTCATGCTGACTTGCCGTTTGATCGGCTGCAAGCCTTATCTTGCCGCAAACATCCGCACACAGCCCGCGCGCGACTTCTACGAAGAGATTGAATACTGCAATGCGCCCGCAGGCAGCATCGCTTCGAACTCCGCCGCGCCTGCGATGCCCAACGGACTCGCGGCGATGCGTGCTTTGAACGGCGACTCCGAGCCTTTCGACGTGGACCTGTGGGGCGTAGGCAATGAAAGCTGGGGCTGTGGCGGGAACATGACTCCAGAGGAGTACGCAGCCGAGTTCCGCCGTTATACAGCCTGGACACCAAGCTATAACCAGGCACCATTACGCTTCGTAGCGGTGGGCCCAAACGGCGATGATGTGAATTGGACAGAGCGGCTTTTCAAGGCCCTTTATGCAAATCCTGAACGTCGTAAACTATGGGGGCTCTCTGTCCACTATTACACCTCTGGAAGCGCCGCAAAGTTTGCCGGAGGGGACGCCCTGGGGTTCACCGACGACGAGTTTTATGATCTGCTGACGCGCGGCAGCCTGATGGAAAAAGTCGTAACCGATCATTGGGGTGCCATGGGCAACACTCCTGCCCAGCCAAATGTGAAGCTGGTTGTGGACGAGTGGGGCGCGTGGTACGGCAAGGGTACGCAGCTTGGCCCCAACTATAATTTGTCGCAGCAATCCACGATGCGGGACGCCCTTCTCACCGGCATCACCTTCGACATCTTTCAGCGCCACGCAGACAAGGTTGCTGTAGCCGCAGTGGCGCAAAGCGTAAATTGCATCCACTCGCTCATGTTGGCGCAGGAGGAAAAGTTCACCGTCACTCCGACATTCCACGTCTTCAAGATGTACCTGCCTCATCAGGGCGCAATGGCGGTGCGCGCTGAGTTTACTGCGTCCTCCATCGACAACCCGCTTGGCAACACGCCAATTCAGGTGGGCGGCAACAGCTACATCGGGCAGCTTGCACCGGTAAAAAGGTTAGCTGGCCTCAGCGGCTCAGCCTCGCTCGCCGTGCAGGGCGCAGGCGCTGCGTATGGCAAACTGCTGACTCTGACCGTGGTAAATCCGCACATCGACACGCCGCTGACAACGGAGATCAAGGTACATGGGGCGTCCATCGCATCTGCCACCGGTACCGTGCTGGCCTCGCACGACATACACGACCACAACGATTTCGCCCATCCAGATGCAGTGAAGACAGAGTCTGCAACGGTCGCTGCCGCCGCGGGAGGCAGGCTGGTGCACATCTTTCCGCCAGCAAGTGTAACCACGCTGCAACTCACGCTGGCGTAATACGGCTATGAAACCTTGGGCGACATCTGCTAGCTTTCCGCTGGCAATAGTCGCGCTGCGACGCACTGCAGCGGGATATATAGCGTACTCAGAACGGACTAAGCAACGAAGATGGTGCGCATCTCCTATCTAGGCGACCTCTACGAGGATCTTAGTGAAGTTGCCGGGCGCTTCGCTCCACTCGCTCAGGAGGCGTCCTGCCTCGTTCATCGGTACAACGGTGCTGATCGTCTCCTGTACTGGAAAGCTGCCTAATTCCAGCATCCGGATCACATCGCGAAAATCTTCAGGCAGTGCATTCCGGCTACCGAGAATGTCGAGTTCCTTCTGTACAAACAGCCGCGTCTCGTAGCTCACCGGCTCCTTAGCATAGCCGATGTAGACCACCCTGCCGGTAAAGGCGACCTCGTCAACTGCGGCACGAAAGGTCTGCGCCAGACCGATGGCCTCAATACAAACATGCGGCCCTTGACCGTCGGTGATCTGCTGCAGGCGGGTATGCAAATCTTCGCACGCAGTGTTGATCGTATGCTTCGCGCCGGCCTTCCGCGCGATCGCGAGCTTCGCGTCGTCCATGTCAATCGCAATCGTAGTGGCGCCACGAAAAGCCGAGGCGGCAATCGCGCCTAGGCCAATGCCGCCGCATCCCCAAACGGCAACGGTATCCTGCGCTGTCACACGTCCACGCGCCACTGCATGAAAACCCACGGTAAGCGGCTCAACGAGACACAGTTCGTGCAGCGACAATTTGCCTGTGTAAAGCTTCTCCCGGGGTACGCTCACAAAATCGGTCATAGCGCCGTCGCGCTGTACACCCATTGTCTGGTTGAACCGGCAGGCGTTCGGCCGCATGCTCAAGCACGCCGGACAAATCCCACAATTAGTGTAAGGCGACATCGTGACGAATGTGCCAATCGGGAGATCACCGCCGCCAGACACAACCTCAGCCGCAACCTCATGCCCGAGCACACGTGGGAACTCTACCATCGCGTTGCGGCCTCGGAAAGTATTCAGGTCCGTACCGCAGAATCCCACCATGCGCACCCGCAACAATACCTCCCCGGCCTGTGGCTGCACCTCCGGCACCTCGACAAGTTTGGAAATTCCGGGTGCGTCAAGACGGAAAGCTTTCATTCGGTTCTCCTTGATGTGCGATAGGGCTAGTGATCGAGCGCGTTGGGAAGGGGGGTAGGCTGGCCGTGTTTCGTGGAAACATCAGATGCGACCCGCGGCGGTCTGTTGGAATACGACGTTTGCGATTGAGCCAAGAGAAGCCGCAGACTGCATTGCCGTTGTAACGGTTCCCGCTGCCGACGACAGAATAGTCACACTTTCGGAGTTCGGCCATGCCAGGTCAGCGGTCTACATAAGATTGCGCTTCGCAGGGAAACTGAAGTCTTAGGCAATGAGTCGCTACCATGTTGCGAAGAGACAAAGAGTTGGCTATGTACGTTATTAATTGTACTTTATACGTTAACTTTGCCGTGAAATTTGCTCTGCGCGTAAGCTCTCAACTCGATCAATTCACCCGATCTGGTTTTAGCACAGGCCTCTCAGCCAGCAGGCTCGACGCTTTTTCCATCTCTGAAGACTGTCCCTCTTTTGTTGGACCATAGATTCTCAAAGTGCAATCGCATCCTTTTTCGTTGGCGATCCGCACATACTGGCCTCACCTTCCACGAGCGCAGGACTCGGCCCAGCATAGTCTCCTCTACAGCGTTATTGAAAGTAGCTTCAGCAGCGAATAGTGGCATCCGGCAAAGGACACTTAATCCTGTGGGAATTAAGTCACGATACACGGACAAGCTAATTGCTCATCGCCGCCCCGACCAATGCTGAAATGCATATCCATAGCATCCAGAGCCGCGCTGCCAGCAGACTTCTTGACCTCGATGAAGTCTGCTCACCATTTCCGCACCAAGCGCACTTTGCGGTCTTCTCCATAGAACGATTCCTTGAGGCCGGCTACATCGAATGCCAGTGATGTTGGGTATACCGTGATCGGAAGGTCTGCCAAAGATATCGAACGGGCGAAGTTCTTGATGAAGGCGACGGAGTCGTCCTTGCGAATCTCCAACTCATCGATCACCTCGCTCGACCAAGCCACCAGATCGTCCAGACCAGTCCGCTCCGATTGATTCGAGATTCTCCCTGTGTTCGGGTCGCCGAGTAATTGCTTCCATCTTTTCGGCGTACCGGCCAGGCCTGAGGCGCGAACCAGATCACCCTTCTCGACGATCAGCAGAAAACCAGCTTGTCGAAATATTCCGCCTTGAACTTCGATGGCAGATCGTGTCCCGACTTCAGCACGGCAACGGCAAACGAGCGACTTTCCGCGTTTGCCTTCAAAGGATTGATTTTATTGGGTATATTTGGTAGCGTTACCGGGGCTCGAACCCGGACTCTTCGCCTTGAGAGGGCGACGTGTTAACCAGTTACACCATAACGCCAGAACTACGCACAAGAGACGTTGCATCCCCTGTTCACAACTCCATCAGTATAGCAATGGAGGCGTAGAAATACTACGTTAGAGTCCGAGTTTCTTGACTTCGTCGTTGTAGTACTTGCGGTAAAGGATGTCCCACTCCTGAGAACCTTCGACGATGATCTTGCGCTGTGAGGCGATCTTGAAGCGGGCACCGGCGTCTAGCTTCAGCTCGTCGGTCAGCAGCTTCTCGAGAGCCTTGCGAGCTTCCTGGCGGATGGTGTTGCGATCCTCAAGAAAACCAACCTCGTCGATCTCTGCAAGGGTGTCGGCGACAGTGTGGGCGAGCTTGTTGAGCTTATCGCGGGAGATTCTCACAGCACCGCCTTGTATTTGCGCGCGAGCTCCATTTTGACCTTCTTGAACATCTCCGGATAGCTGGCGCCGCTCTTGCGCATGTCTTCCTGGAAGGCCTCGAGGATGACGCGAACCTCATCGTTGATGCGATCTTCCAGGGAAAGTTCATCCACCATAGCGGCGGTCACACGCTCGTTCAGCAGCGCCGGTTTTTCGGTCTGGATCATCTTCGCGTCTATCAGATGCTTCACTGTCTGGCGCGCCAGATATCCCACGTAATCTTTAGAGAAAATCATTGACTTTCCTCTGAATATATCACGCAGGAAGGCGAAGGAATTGCCAGTCGCTACTTTGGCTACTTCCCTTTGCGATGCGGGCAACTTTCTGTATTCAGACAGCTTTCGGCGATCCGAAGGCGTTCGACGGGGTGTCCCTGTACCAGATGCCGGGTCACGATCTCCTCCACATCGGACAGTTTCACGAAGCCATACCAGACACCCTCCGGGTAGACGACGACTACCGGCCCATGTTCGCATTGATCGAGACATCCCGATTCGTTTGCGCGAATCCGGTGCTTCAAACCAGCCGCTTTGATCGCGTCTTTGAACGCCGACTTCAGCTTTTTGATTCCCGAAGGAAGGCAACTCGGCCGGGAGGCGCTCTTGTCCCGTTCATTGGTGCAGATGAAGAGATGCTTCTCAAAGCCTGCCATCGTGAAAACTCCTGTCAAATGATGTGCCCTGTGCGTTATAGATGCGTTTCTGCGACAATTATCCTTCGATGCAACCAGATAACCTTATTTCGCTTAAAGATGACATGGTGGCGTTTATTGCCGGACACGGCATACGCCGTTTCAATGGCTACGTCACCGAAGAAGTGCCCACGGTCCTGTTCGAAGAGGACAATTCAGATGGATGGAAAGATTTCGTAGAGCACGCCAAGGCCGCCAACGCCGCATTCATCACCATGAGCGAAGTCGTCCTCGAGAAGGCCGACGTAGCGCTGCTGCTCGAACAACTCCGCGAGCAGAGCCTTCCAGAGGACGACGGGCTTGAACTGGACGACGCCGAATACCTGGTCAACCACGTCGGCAAGACCGGCTACCTGCAACTTGGGTTTGCGCAGCAAGGCGTCATGTTCCTCTTCGAAACCTCGACCGAGTGGTACGAGCGCTTTCAGGAACTCATGGAAACCGTGACGGACCTGAGTAGCGTCATCGTGGACGATCACGATAGCGACGACTAGTGGCGCCATGGACGGGGTTCTCGTGCCAGAGACTTCCAAAGTAAAGACCGCAATGCGTCCAGAGCCGCGCTGGTCGGCCCTTCTAACGGACGAGGCGGCTTCAGTTCTCCTCGCCGGCCGGTTGGAATGTCCGCTCCCCATTGCCCGGCTGTTGGTTTCCCGAGGCATTGGGAACGACGCAGACGTCGAGACATTTTTCCACCCTTCACTCGATCAGCTCCACGATCCTATGCAAATGCTCGGCATGACCGAAGCTGTCGCACGCATTCAACAGGCAGTCCTAACCGGCGAACCAATCCTGATCTATGGGGACTATGACGTTGATGGCACCCTCGCGACAGTACTACTGAAAACGGCCATCGAACGAATTGCCCCGAAAGAAGCACCGGCCCGTGTCACCTGGCATGTTCCCCACCGGATCCGCGAAGGATACGGGATGCAGACGAACGTGCTGGGACGCGCCGCGGAAGACGGTATCCGGCTCGTCATCAGCGTCGACACAGGAATTCGCGCTTTTACCGCAGCAGCCGAGGCGAAGCTGCTTGGGCTCGACCTGATCGTTACCGACCATCATCTGCCCGATAATGTCGGCGGAGTTCCTGAGGCGCTCGCAGTCATCAACCCTGCCCAGGAAGCATGCGGCTATCCCTTCAAACAGCTTTGCGGCGCGGGCGTAGCTTTCAAGCTCGCTCATGCGTTGCTGGCCGCCTCCGCAAACACTCCAGAACAGCAAACCCGGCTACAGCAGGCGATCCTGCCCTCGTTTCTGAAGCTCGTTGCCATTGCCACCATCGCCGATTCTGTGCCGCTCGTAGGCGAAAATCGTACGATTACCTCCCTTGGTCTGCACGAGTTGCGTAACCCCCTCCAGCCGGGGCTTCGTGCCTTAATGGAGATTGCAAAACTGTCGCTGGATTCCGTTCCCAGCGCGACCGAGGTTGGCTTCCGGCTCGCTCCGCGCATCAACGCCGCAGGACGCATGCACATAGCCGACGATGTCATCGAGTTGTTTCTAACGCGCGATTTATCCCGTGCAAAAGAACTCGCCGAAAAACTCGATCGTCTCAATCAGGATCGTCGTGCAACCGAAGCTGAGGCACTCCATGCGATCGAAGTTCAATTGGAAGGGATGCGCACCACAGATGGCGATTTCCCTGCCGCATGCATCATTCTCAACGATCCCGCGTGGCATCGCGGCGTGTTGGGCATCCTTGCATCGCGTGTCGTCGAACGAACAGGGCGTCCCGCACTTATCTTGACGGAAGAAGACGGCCAAGCACATGGATCGGGCCGGTCCGTATCGGGCTTTCATCTTCTCGATGCGCTGACCGCGATGGATACCGTTGCGACGGAGGCCCTCTTTACGCGCTTCGGTGGCCACGCACATGCCGTGGGCTTTTCTCTGCGCTCACAGCACATCGAGACACTGCGAACGCGGATGAACGCGTACTCCGGAAAGGCCCTGACAGGCGATGTTCTCTGCCCCAAGCTGCAGTGCGACGCCGAGCTGGATCTCGCTGAAATTACGCCGGCTTTCTGGGAATGGCTCGGGCGCTGCGGCCCATTCGGCAACGCGCACGCAGAGCCAATCTTCCTGACGCGCAGTGCTACTCTCGCCGCGCCGGTCCGCATCCTCAACGAAAAGCACGTTTGCCTCGAGGTTACCGACGCCTATGGCCTGCAAAAAATAAGCGCTATGGGATGGAGCAGGGCCAATCAGAGGGAAGACTGGCCTTCCCGTTGCGCTTCCCTGGAACTTCGGCCGGGCTCGTGCATCGACATCGTCTACCGCATCTCGGAGAATAGGCATCCCCGGTTTGGGGGTCTGCAGCTTGAACTACTCGATATACAGGTGCCACAAGGGGCAACATCCTGAAAATTTCTGCTTCGTTTCCGGGGCATAGGCGTCTTATATACTGACCTTTCGTTACTTCTAGTTTTTGGATCTCATGCCTACCACCACAGAGAAGCGGCTCAATCCGGCGATTATATGGGGCGGCCTGCTTGTTGTTCTTATCCTTGCAGTCCTGTTCACCCGCTACTTCACACGGGAAATCGTCAGTGTGCGGGTGGCTCCCGTGACTCATCAGACCCTGCTCCGTAAGGTCTCTACCAATGGCAAGGTCGAACCAATCGATGAATACCAGGCTCATGCTCCCGCACCCGGAATCGTCAAACGCATCTATGTTCAGGTAGGCCAGAAGGTAAAACCGGGCCAACTGCTGATCAAGATGGACGACGATGACGCTGTCTCCCGCCTGGCCACAGCTACCGCCTCCCTGCGAACTGCCGAGGCTGCAAGCGCAGACCTCTCGCATGGCGGAACTCAGGAAGAGCGGCTTACTCTGGAAGGCGATCTAAGTCGTGCGCAGCTACAGCAACAGCAAGCTACTAAAGATCTCACCGCACTGACAGCCCTTCAGCAAAAAGGAGCCGCCTCCCCAAGCGAAGTGCAGTCCGCAAAGCAACGTTTGGAATCAGCCAACTCCACATTGCAGAGCGTGCAACAACGTTCCACCCAACGCTACAGCGGAACGGATCGCACACGCACCCAGGCCCAGCTTGACGAAGCGAAGGCTGCACTTGCGTCGGCCCAGGCTGGTTATGCCAGTGCCAACAAGCGCTCTCCCATCGCCGGCACCGTCTACTCCATTCCAGTCTCCGAATATGATTTCGTTCCGGCGGGAGAAGACCTTCTGGATATTGCAGACCTGAATCGTATCCAGATTCGCGCCTTCTTCGACGAGCCGGAGATCGGCAATCTGGCCGAAGGACAGTCCGTCACCATTGTGTGGGATGCCAAACCGTTACAGACCTGGCACGGCCACATCAGTCTTGCTCCCACGACCGTGGTCAACTACAATACCCGGAACGTCGGCCAATGCATCATCACCGTGGACGATGCCAGGGGCGACCTTCTGCCGAATACCAACGTGACCGTCACGGTCACCACCGCTCAGCGTTCTGATGTGCTCAGCATCCCCCGCGAAGCCCTGCATACCGAAGGGTCGGGACCTACCGTCAAGAACTATGTCTATCGTGTTGTCGACCGCAAGCTGGTCTTGACGCCGGTCCAGGTCGGGCTCGTGAACTTGAACCGCGTCGAGATCACCGGCGGCCTGGCAGAAAAAGATATCGTCGCCTTGAATGCAACCAGCAATCGCGATCTTTCGAACGGCCTCGAGGTCAAACCAGTCGAATGAAGATGTCCCGGAGGGCCGATGCCATCACGCGCCGGTCTGCTGCTTGTCTGCTTCTCTCGTGTTCCCTTCTTACTGCGGCATACGCGGATACCGCGTCCGCCGAACGCGCTCTCCAGCAAGGACGCGCCGATGAGGCTGCGCGTTTGATCTCCACCGTTATCTCCTCACAGCCCTCCGATGCCTCGGCACACCAGCTACTCTGTCGCGTCTACTATGCGGAAGAAATGGCTGATGCCGCCATCAAAGAATGCGAGCAGGCCGTGAACAGCGCCCCGGACCGTAGCGACAATCAGATGTGGGTGGGCCGGGCCTACGGTCTGAAAGCCCTGAATGCGGGGCCGTTCACCGCCCTGAGCCTTGCAAAAAAAGTACGGCTAGCCTTCGAACGCGCTGTGCAGTTGGATCCTGCAAACATACCCGCCGCAAATGCCCTGGGCGAGTTTTATATTGAAGCCCCCTCTCTGATCGGGGGCGGATTCGACAAAGCTGAGCGCGTCGCCGCCGGTATCCAGCG
This sequence comes from Granulicella sp., assembly GCA_039922815.1. Taxonomy (GTDB): domain Bacteria; phylum Acidobacteriota; class Terriglobia; order Terriglobales; family Acidobacteriaceae; genus Edaphobacter. Next base: position 8,530 of record JBDTDX010000249.1, on the reverse strand, counting down.
TTTCTCCCCTGCCAGCACCCACCGTTTACGAGCCATGATTGCAGAAAAGCAAAAAGACATGGGTAAGGCAGAAATGGAATTTCGCGGCGCCGTCGATGCGGGCAGGAAACCGGACGCGTGGGTGGACCTCGGCGCCTTTTATCAACGGCAGCATCAGACGGATAAAGCCGTCGCCGCCCTGCAATCCGCGCTCGACGCCGACCGCGCTCACGGTGCCGCACTCATGGACGTCTCCAGCATTCTCACCGATGCACATCGTTCCCCGGATCTGGCGGAAAAGGTGCTCCGTCTCTACCTTGCATCGCCCGCAAAGTCCGAAGCAGCTCCGGCGTTCAAGGTCCATGTTCAACTTGGTCAGCTTCTGGCGCAACGGGGTGACCGCGACGGCGCTCATCGGGAATACCTAGCTGCCCTTGAGTTAGCCCCTGCTTTCGCACCGGCTCGAAAAGCCCTTCAGGGCGGATAGTTTGGAAAGTCCAGTATGGAAAGCGATACCATGAATCTCTACCGATTCCGAACGACTTCGTCACAATCTATGTCGCTTTCGCTTCGTCTCGCAGTCACGGCATGTGCGCTGGTTCTGGTCTGTCGGCCAGCCCATGCTCAGATCTCGTTCACCACCGCAATCAATCTCGCGTTGCAAAGTAACCCGCGCGTTTTGGCAGGGCAGGCAGACGTTACCAAAGCCACCGCAGCCCTGTCGGAAACAAGAGCAGTTTATATTCCTTCCATAGTCGGCGGTTCAGGCGTCGGCCCGCCCCCTTATGGATTCCCCCTGGGACAGCCTTCTATCTTCAACTTTAGCGCCCAGTCGCTCGTTTTGAATTTTTCCCAGCGCGACTATATCCGCGCTGCCCGCGCAGCTCTCGATGCGGCTAATGAGAGCCTGACGGACGCTCGCCAGGCTGTCGCCGAAGATGTAGCCGTCACCTATCTTGCTCTCGATCGTGATCTGCAGCGGGACGCCGCACTCGCCGAAGAGAGTGACTACGCAGCCCGACTCGTCGCCATCGTGCAGGATCGCCTCGACTCAGGCCAGGATTCCCGTCTCGATCTCCTAAGTGCTCGCCTCACGAATGCTCAAATTCGTCTCTCCCGACTGCGGGACCAGGATGAAACCGCAAACGACCGTGCCCACCTCGCACGGCTTATTGGCCTGCCGGAAAAGGGATTAGGCACCGTTAAAGATAGCGTTCCCACCATAACTACAGTCGAAGATTCTACGGTATTGCCCGGAATAGCCAATAACCCCGGCATTCTGGCCGCCTATGCCAATGCAAAATCCAAGAGTCAGATCGCTTTTGGAGATGCGCGCTATGAATTGCGCCCCCAGGTTTCCTTTGGGGCGCAGTACAGCCGTTTTGCGACCTTCAGCAACTACTCCGCGTATTACAGCAACTTCCAGCAGAACAACGCCGAGGTCGGCATCCAGATCACCTTGCCGATCTTCGACATGGTGCATCGCTCCAAGGCACGTGTGTCCGCTGCCGAAGCCGTTCGTGCGCTCCACGATGCCGACCAGCAGCGCGATCAGTTTCTCGATGGCCGCCTGAAGCTGCAACACGCCACCACCGAACTGGCCGCCCGCTTCGAGGTTGCCGATCTCGACCAGCAACTCGCCCAACAGCAACTCGACGTCATGCTCGTTCAACTCCAATCCGGGAACGGGAACTCTTCCGGGAAGCAGATGACGCCCAAGGACGAACAGAATGCACGCATCGCCGAGCGGGAAAAATACCTCGTCGTACTCAACACAACCCTTCAACTACGCCAGGCGCAGATCAAATTGATGCGCCAGACCGGACAACTCGAGCCTTGGCTGAGGACGCTTTCTGCCACTCCTTCCACCCTCGTAGTGAAGCCTTAATCAACAATGGCCCTGCGAAGTAAACCCAATGATTTCACCACACATAGTTCCTAAGTGGTAAACTACAAGGTAGCGATGACGCCCCTAAAAACACTATTTCTGAACCCGCCCTCCTTTGAGAAGTTTGACGGTGGTGCCAGCTCCCGCTGGCCTGCTACCCGCGAGATCGAGTCCTACTGGTACCCCGTTTGGCTCACCTATCCAGCAGGAATGCTGGAAGGATCACGCCTGCTCGATGCACCGCCACACCACATCAAGTGGCAGGAAGTCGTCGAGATCCTCAAGGACTATGAGTTTCTCGTCCTGTTCACCAGCACTATGGGCTGGGACGGCGACCAGAAGATGGCCGAGGTCATCAAGCAGACCTATCCCTCCATCAAGATCGCCTTCGTCGGACCGCCGGTGACCACATCCCCGGACAAAGCACTCAATGAGTGCCCCGCCATTGACTTTATCTGCCGCCGAGAGTTCGACTTCACCGTCGTTGAGTTCGCCCAGGGCAAGCCATTGAGCGAAATTCTCGGCGTCAGCTACAAGAATTACGAAACTGGCAAGATCCAACACAACGACGACCGTCCGCAGGTCACGCCCGAGCAGCTCGATGAGATGCCCTGGGCAACGGACATCTACCACCGCGACCTCGACGTCACCAAGTACAACGTCCCCTTCCTCCTGCACCCTTACATCGCGCTCTATTCGACGCGCGGCTGCCCGGCGCAGTGCACCTTCTGCCTCTGGCCACAGACACTCTCAGGCCATGCCTGGCGTAAGCGCTCCACCGATGATGTCGCTGCCGAGATGAAGTCCGCGAAGGAGAAATTTCCTCATGTCAAAGAGTTTTTCTTCGACGACGACACCTTTAACATTCAGAAAGCGCGCACTATCGAGCTGTGCGAGAAGCTGAAGCCCCTCGGCCTCACCTGGTCCAGCACCTCTCGGGTCACCACAGACTTTGACACCCTCAAAGCCATGAAGGACGCCGGTTGCCGCTTGCTCATCGTCGGCTACGAGTCAGGCGATCCGCAGATCCTGAAGAACATCAAGAAGGGTGCCACCGTCCAGCGCGCACTCGACTTTCAGCGCGACTGCCATAAGCTCGGCCTCGTCGTCCACGGCGATTTCATCCTCGGCCTCCCCGGCGAGACCCGCGAGTCCATCCGTAACACCATCGAGTTTGCCAAGCAACTGGACTGCGAAACCATTCAGGTGTCCATCGCACATGCCTTTCCTGGTACCGAATTCTTTGACTACGCCAAGGAAAATGGATTCATCACCAACGAAGCAATGTCGGACGACGGCGGTCATCAAATGGCCCACATCGAGTATCCCGGCTTGCCTGTTGAATACGTCATGGAGATGGTCCACAAGTTCTACGACGAGTACTACTTCCGACCCAAGGCCGCCTTCCGCGTTGTATGGCAGGCGATCGTCAATCGGGACGTCCCTCGCCTCTACTCAGAAGCAAAGGACTTTATGCGACTGCGTTCGCAGCGTAATAAGGCATCGCGCCTTGCCAAGGAAGCCAGTGCAGCCAAAGCACAGGAATCCGTCAGCATGAACGCCTAAACAGTTTGCGTACGGTCCGAGGCGGCCAGCATGAACTATGCTGGCCGCCTCTTTTTGCACTCAACAACCTTCAACGAAGTGAAACTATGAAACATACCCTCACCCCACAGCGTTATCTGATCCTGGTCTGCGTCATGCTCACCGCCTCGGTCGGCGACACAATGCTCTCGCACGGCATGACCCAGGTTGGCCCGGTCTCTTTACAGAATCTTGGGATGCTTTTTGTAGCGTTGCGAAATCCATGGGTCATTGGCGGCATTCTTCTCTTGCTTGGCTTTTTCGCCAGCTATCTCACTGCACTTAGCTGGGCCGATCTCACCTTCGTCCTGCCGTCGACCGCCTTCGGATATGTGGTCGTAGCACTCCTGGCTCGCTTCTGGCAGCACGAGTACATCTCGCCCTATCGGTGGCTCGGCATTATCCTGATCGTCTGCGGTGTTGGATTCGTCGCAAATGGTCCCTCGCTCACGGAGCACACTCCTGGTGAGGCCGAATGACACCAGCGCCGGTCTCAACTCTTGAAACATGGGTCACCATCGTCACCGTGGCCGTTACTGCCATTGCGGGCGACGTACTCACCGCCGGAGCCATGCGCCGCATTGGCGATCTCGACCTCATCCGCGCCAAATCCGGCCTAGTCGGCGCCATCAAAGCGGTAGTCAGCAGCCCGATGTTTCTCCTCGGCGTGCTCTGCATGGCCTTGAGCTTCTTCTCGCTCCTCTTCACGTTAAGCAAGGTCGATGTCTCACTGGCCGCCCCGGCAAGCGCCTCGCTCACCTTCATCGGCAACGCTGCCGCTGCCAAATTCTTCCTTCATGAAAACGTCGATCGCCGTCGCTGGTTCGCTGCCATATTCGTGTGTATCGGAGTCGTACTGCTGTCTCGCTAAACGGACAAGCGACTCAACCACCGCATCAGCCCGGTTGCAGGCGTCTCCGCGGATAGATACCGCATACGATCGCCGCCAATGGCTCCTGCCGCCATCCGCCCGCTTCGCACAGCGCCCTCCATCGTTGAGGGCCACTCCGTCGCCGTCCAATCTCCTGCAAGGTAAAGTCCCGGCCACTGCGTCTGCTGCGCGGGACGATAACGATCCAGCCCCGGCGTAATCGAGAACGTCGCCCGAGCCTCCTTGAGCACACCACTCTTCCGCAGAGTCGCATCCTTCACCTTAGGGAAAAATAGTTCCAACTCCCGCAAAGCAGATTCCAGAATCTCCTGTCGCCCCATCCCCAGTTCAGCCCACGAGGCGCTGATGACCAGCTCCAGATAGCTCCCACGCTCCTCGGCCCAACCCCGAATGCGCGATTTGGTGAACACCCACTGAATCCGTGTATCGAGCAGCACAGCATGGTCAACGCCGGTAACGTCGCGGTCATACCAAAGATGAATCGTAGTGATGGGTGCCGAAATAAAGTGGCTAGAGTCTGCCTCCACCACTCCCGGCAACTGCTCCATCAGCCGCTGCGCTTCCTTGAAGTTGACGGCCAGCACCACAGAATCGGCATACACATCTTCGCCATCGGTCATGACGCGCCAGCGTACATCCCCGGTCTGCTCAATATGTTCAACACCACTCTTCTGTCTCACGAGAACACCATTCGCCCGGGCGAATTCGCCAACCGGCGCAAGAAATTCACTCAGCGGGACCGCTGGAATACCCAGCCTTCCGCCCTCTGGCGAGCGCAGAAACGACTCGTGAAACACCTTGCCTGCATACTTCGTAGAACAGTTTTCAAATCCGTCATTGAGCGCCCCCGCCACAACCGGCTCCCAGAAGTGGCGAATCGCGCGCTCCGTCTGCTTGGTTCGCTTGATCCATGCAGCAAAACTCTCTGCATCGTCGCTGGGATACCCGCGCAGAAATTGCATCAGCCCACTCGCAATGCCAACCTTGTCCTGCAAAGACAACATCGGCGCGCGCAAAAAACTAATCGTCTGATGAAAAGGTGAAGGCAGCACTCCGGGGTGCATCACACTGCGCCGGCCACCCGGCTCGAGGAAGGTCATCTCGTCATACCATCGGATCGATGCCCCGCTTCCCGCCTGCGCACAAAGATCCAACAGATTTGTGCAGCAGCCAAGAACAACATGCTGCGAATCCACAATCTCTTCGAGCGCAGGATGCGGATAAGAGTAGACACGCCCGCCGATCTCCGGCCTGCGCTCCAGCAGCGTCACCCGTGCGCCGTCGCTCGCGAGTGCGGTAGCCGCTGCCATCCCGGCCAGCCCACCACCCACCACAACGACATCGCTCCCGCTGCTCAAGGAATAATCCTGGCAGCGAGTGCCTTCCCCATCCCGCGAGCCAGAATCGTCGTTTTAGCCCCCGTGGAAACACTCACCCGCTCCGAGAAGACGTCGCCATCCTTCGCGTCAATACGCTTCAGCAATCCGCTGTAAATCTCCACCAAAACCCACAGGGCCGCGCGACTGTCCGCATCAATCAAAGGCAGCAACTCGTCCGCAGCCGCATAGTACTCCCAGGCCTGCACGGACAAGGAACGAATCATCGCTCGCTCGTTTTGCAGTATCGCTTTCCCATGCGACAGTGCCAGTACCCTTTCCGGAACAACGCCAAACTCCGCCATTAAATCCATCGGCAGGTACAGTCGTCCACGCTCCGCATCTTCTTTCACATCACGAAGAATATTGGTCAACTGAAACGCTATGCCAGTCTTCTCGGCAAGTTCTTGTGCACGGGGATCGCTGTAACCAAAGATCCGAATGCAGACGAGCCCCACCACAGAAGCGACCAGATAGCAGTAGCGATATAGCTCCGCGAAATCTGCATAGAGTTGCATGCCGGTATCAGCGTCGACGCTACAGGAAGCTTCATCGAGATCCATACTGGTTCCCCGCACAAGCTCTTCGAGGAGCTCAGTCGAGATACCGAAACGCCGCTGCGTATCCCCAAGCGCCAGAAAGACCGCATTCTGTGGGTGCTCCTCGGTTTGTGAACCGCGCCACGCCTCCAGCCAAACCCGCATCATCTGCCTACGATCCGCAATGGAAACAGATTCATCATCGGCAATATCGTCGGCACGCCGCATAAAGGCGTAAACCGCGCACATGGCGTCACGCTTGTGAGCAGGAAGTACGCGAAACGCATAATAGAAGTTCTTTGCCTCGCGCTTTGCGATGTCACGACAGGTGGCGTAGGACTCGGCCAGATTCACGAGAACGTACTCCGCAATTTATCGCCCACGGCACTGGCAAGCAGACGAACCCTCTTCATCTTCGAAACCTCTGGCCGTTTTCGCAACACATCGAAACCCTGCGACTCAACCGCATCGAGGATCGCATCGCCGCCCTTGCGGAAAAGGTCCAGCGTAGCCGCAAGATCCTTGTCCACATGACTACTGATGGCGCCCCCTTCCTGTAGCATTGTTCTTGTGCTCTCCACCAAACTCTGCATCAAGAGCCAAAACTCTGCGGTAAATCGTCGCTCTGCAATCTGCTGATCGGTCACGCCAAAGTGGAGCATCTCGCTGGCAGGCAGATAACGCCGGCCACGCTGGTCATCTTCCACTACGTCCTGCCAGAAGTTCGCCAATTGCAGAGCGGTGCAGACCTTGTCGGAAAGAAGGTTGAGTGATTCCTCGCGATAGCCGCAGACCCACAGCACCAGGCGACCTACCGGGTTCGCTGAGTCCTGCGAATACTCCATCAGCTCCTCGAAAGACTCGTAGTGCGTCTTCACTTGGTCCTGGCGAAAGGCACGCAGTAGATTCGCAAATAATTCCCGCGGAACACCTGTCGAAACGATCGTCTCGTGGAGTGCAATAAAAACGGGATGCCGGGAGTTCCTCGGCGCGTCATAGCACTCATCGAGCATCGCGCCCCATGCTTCGAGCAGCGCCGTTGCAGTCTCAGGATCGCCGACCTCATCGCCTAGATCATCTGAAACACGACAATAAGCGTAGATGCTCTCGAAGTGCGGCCTGACCTTCTTCGGAAGGAAAAACGTGGCCACGTGAAAGTTCTCGTAGTGCGAGGCTGCCAGCTTCTTGCACCACTCTTTGGCCTCTTCAAGGGACGGACGTTTCGCGGGTGTCCGATACTCTGCCGGTCCTTCCGCGAGAGCATCCCACGCTATGGTAGCCACGGTCATCGCACGCCACCTGGAAAAATTGCCGTTTTGATCTCACGCGAACCGCCACTACGGTTCAACATCGCATGGTAAATCGCCGGCACCGCATCGAGACTTACGCGTCCCGTGATTGCCTCTGCGCTCTTGAATCGCCCACTCGTAATCAGCTCAAAAGCGGTGCGGCAGGTCGCAGGCGTGTGATGAAAACTCGCTTTCAGCGTGATGTCGCCGTAATGCAAACGGTTCGTATCCAGTTGCACCTTAGTGCCGCTCGGAGGGCCGCCAAAAAAGTTGACCACCCCCCCTTTACGCACCATACCCACAGCCCATTGCCACGTCTGCGGCGCAGCCACCGCTTCGATCACCACATCCGCTCCGCGGCCTTCCGGCGTGAGCGCACGCGCTGCTTCAACAACATCGCTCCCATCGCGGCCATGAATCTGGATCACCTGACGTGCACCAAAGATTTTTGCCGTCACAATCTGGTCGGGACGCTTGACCACGGCAATCACATCGACACCCGCAAGTTGCGCCCCCTGCATCAACATCAGGCCAAGCGGTCCAGCGCCGATCACAATCATCGAATCCCCGGCACGCGCTCCACTCTCTTCAAGCGCTCTCACAGCACAGGCAAGTGGCTCGGTCAGCGCAGCGTGTTCAAACGGAACTCCCTCAGGAACGATCAGCGTATTTTTCTCCACGATGCGCGCGGGTATGCAAATAAAATCCGCATAGGCCCCGTTATTGAAGAGCAGGTCTTCGCAAAGATTCTGCTGTCCCTGCCTGCAGAAGTAGCAACGGTCGCACGGCGCAGAGTTCAACGCCACGACGCGGTCCCCTTCCGCGAACTTCGTAACGCCCGCACCCACCTGCGTTACTACCCCGGCCAACTCATGTCCAAAGGGAATCGGAGGCTTCAACATCATTGCGTGGTATCCCCGCCGATAAATCTTCAGATCAGTGCCGCAGGTCAAAGCTGCTCCCACCCGCACCAGGAGTTCTCC
>JBDTDX010000248.1:0-7795 GCA_039922815.1 Granulicella sp. | reverse complement strand
AACTGCAACGATGAATGCCGTTTTACCGGCGAGATTCTTGCCCATGATCTTTATCGAAGGTCCAGTCACGCGCCCGTTTCCGGCCCCGCCACTCTTCCTCTATCTTCCTCACGCCGATACTCCGGCGTCCTCTCAAATTCAAATAAATCCGTACTCTTTGGTCGTACGCGGTCATCCTGAACGAAGGGAAGCGCCCCTATGCTGCGCCCTTGCCCCGTTCCCTGCTGCGGTAAAAACTTAGGTCACGTCCGGCGTGATGACGCTCGCAATCGCGCTCTTCACAAACTCAAGCTTCACGCCGTCCGGCTGTATGCGGAGCACAATGACATCTTCCTTTACGGAGAGAACCGTCCCTTTGATACCGCCGTTGGTCGTCACGCGGTCGCCGGTCTTCAACTCCGACAGCATCTGCTGCCATTTCTTCTGCTTCTTTTGGTTGGGCGCGATCATCAAAAAGTAGAGCGCCACAAAAAAGATAATCGGCAGCGCCAGTCCGCTGATGTTCCCAAATCCGCTTGTCAGTCCCTGCATGAAATAGAAACTCCGTTTCGTCAGGCGTTTCCCCTCGCGTCTCATTCCGCCGAACAAAATCCAGCCAACGTGTGCTCACAGGCGCACGTGACGCAGAAGAGCAAAAAGGGTGCCTAGCCCCTAAGCATCGCGTAACCGCTCGCCACTGTCAAGGAATCCGCCCAATCCCTGCGGTGTATCGACATATTCCCAGGGTAAGTCATTGATCCATATCGGGCGATAAGCGATTAGCGCGAACTCCGCGCTGAAGGCGCGATCTATACCAGCATGGGGAGAAGCCCCATGAAACGGAAACGCAGAAGATTCAAGGGCTGAAAGCCCGACCCATTCTCTCCGAATATGTCGATAGCCCCTAGTTCCCGGACGGCATCTCGACATGATCCACGACCAGCGTCTCCACCGGCCCCTTCCCCGGCTGCAGCTTCAGCCCAAGCTGCTCCTGTAGTGCCGTAAAGATCCCCGGAACAGTAGCCGTCTCCGCCTCAGTACCCTCATCGGACGACCATTTCATCGCCAGATCATAGCTCCCCGCAAGCCCCGTCTTGTCGATCACTGTGCGATGCACCTGGTTGGTCAGCGTACTCGCCAGGTCCTTCATCGGAACACCCCCAGCGGTCATCTCCCTGCTGCCATTATTGGATTGAATACTCATGTGTTGGCCGTGTTTCTTGTCATCCGCCGACGGTTTGAACTTCGGCCCGCCCTGCACCACCACCAGCTCATAGACCGGAAGAATCTTCACCTCCGTATGCGCCTTCAACTGAAAGCGCTCCACTAGAAACGGCAGAACCATCGCCCGCCGCTGCGGCCCAGTGAGCTTCTTCATCACAACCGCATCAGGCTCAACGATCTTCGCTTCCACATCAAACCGCGCGGAATCAATCGGCCCCGGCACTCCCGAGATCAGGTCTTCTTTGATGTCATAAGCATCCTGCAAAAGCCCTTTCAAAGGGACATTGGTCCCGGAGTATCGGTCACCGTTCGTGTTAATGCTTACCGACCCGCTCCCAGTCTTGTTCAGCTTGATCGAAACCACGTCATACACCGGCAGCTTCACCGGAGCAGCTTCTTCCTGCCCCGCACCCGAAGCCGCACCAGCCTGTCCCAGCGCACTCGCCGTCATCGCGAAGAGCACCACCCCAAGGACCCACAACCTCCCGTAGCCATCCGATCTACCCGCAGCCCAACCCATCATGCGTCCCCTTCCCAGCATTTCTTTGGACTCCCCGCAAATCGAATCCCCCCGCATTCTATGATTTTTTCGCGAAAACGACGCCATGCCAAAGCTGTCCGCTGCCGCCACATCCCCCACATCCGATACTCTGTCAGGGAACAAGAGGAGCACCATGCCCACACCCGACATCGAACACAACACCGAACAGAACATCACCGACATCCTCCGCCAGGAGCGCGAACTCACGCTCCCCGCCTTCGACCCCGACATCGCCTGGCAGCTCGGCAACCTCATCCGCTCGCTCGCCGTCGAGCGTGGCCACGCCATCGTCATCGACATCCGCCGCTTCGGCCAGCCGCATCAGCAGCTCTTCTACACCGCCTTCCCCGGCACCACGCCCGACAACGCCCGCTGGGTTCAGCGCAAGGTCAACACCGTCGCCCGCTTCCACCGCAGCTCCTATCACGTCGGCTACCTCCTAAAGCGCGCCAACCTCAGCTTCTCCGACCGCTACAATCTCCCCGAAGAAGACTACGCGGCCCACGGCGGCTGCTTCCCCCTCAACGTCACCGGAGCAGGCGTCGTCGGCAGCATCACCGTCTCCGGCCTCGCCCAGCGCGAAGACCACGAGCTCGTCGTCGAGGCCATCTGCCGCCACACCCACCGCGACTTCAACGCCTACCGGCTTTCCCCTGAAAGCTAAAAGTATTCGGCACCAATAGCGCAGGAGGATTCTCCATGCCCATCGCCAACTACAGCGTCCTGCGCGGCCAGCCCACCGCCGGAAAAGTCGTCACCGGCTCCGGCGGCACCCATTACCAGATCACCCTCCAGGCCACCGGCGGCCCCTTCACCGCCGCCGTCAACACCGAGTCCTCGGACGGCTCCGAGGTCCTCTACGCCATCCTCCCCCAATTCACCCCGCCCGACCCCGCCGCGCTCCTCGCCCTCACCCCCGGCATGCACGCCCTCCCCAGCAAGCCCGGGGGCCTAGCCCTCGACTTCGTCCGCGAGCAGATCGGATCAGGAAGCGCCGCCACCCCCATGATCACCCGCGCCCAAATGACCCTACTGCCCGTCGATCACTCCCTGGCCGCCACCCACGCCACGCCACTCGAAAACGCCGTCGACACCCTCCTCAACCAGACCATCGCCGCCAACGGCACCATCTTCGCCTTCGGCAGCGCCTTCTCCGACGCGGGCAAGGTCGACGGCATCCACAACATCCACATGAACCAGGGCAACCCCGCCGCCACCTTCGGCAAAGACAACGGCACCTGGCAGGACGGAGCCCTCTTCCTCTACATGCCCACCACCAGGCAGTGGACCGCCATCTTCATAGCCTTCCAGCAAGAGTCCTGGACCACCGACAACAAAGGCACCCCGCTGCTGCCTCCAAACACAAACACACCAATCACCACCTAGAAGGCTGAAGGGACCTCATAGCCAAAGTTCGGTGTAGGCCCGTTGCGGAGCACATTTTTTGATAGGGGGCCTTTCAAATGCGTCAAGGCCATCCAATACTCCGTTTGAAATCCGCGTGCGCTACCAACTCTGGAGTTGGTTTGCAATTTGGAACCTTAATGAGAATAGTTTGAAGGCCTGCCTTGCGTGCGAACTTCATCGCCGGGACGCAATCTGTGTCATTCGTAATAAGAATGACCCTTTTGGCGAGATGTTCTGCGGAATATGCCGCGATATCTAAACCTATCCGCATATCGACCCCTTTTTGTTCAAATTGAGGATCGAAGTCTGCATCAGTTGCTACTGTTCCTGGTAAAAATTTAGAGTTTCGCTTGAAGCCTCTAAACTTTAAAACTCCTCTTCGAACCGCAAACAAATCCAGAGCGGCTATATCATGCAGCCACAGATCTGATCCACTGAAAGCTCTCGTCGCTCCGGATACAGGCTGGATTGCAGTTCCAATGTATGGAGCACAATCGTAATAAAGAATGCGAAGACATTCTTCGTCGGATTGAATACAGGAAAGAGCAAACTTCTCGATAAAATTTGGATCGTATTTCTTGTTTGCCTTCTTGGCCTGACTTCGCAGAAATCCACCATCAATAAGAACAATTGTTGTCTTCATTACACCTCAAATGGAAAGGCCCCCTAAGAGGGGGCCTTTCCTCAATACATGCTCGCCTACGAGCGTAGCGGATATGAACTGAGGTTAAGTTCCCTCATATAAAGTGTCAAGCATGTCAAACACTTTGGTGTTGCAAGTTTAGCTTATTGACTCCGGTATGCGTTCCTCAGCATACACGGAGTGTATCCAAATATCAACTAAAAAAATAATTACTTGAGCGGCAATTCTTATGGGCTACAGCCCTATTTCCAGTAGGCTCAGTATTCATATTCTGAGCTATTTAGGGGTAAACTCCCCCCGCACCCTCTCCATCACATCCAGATAAAACGCAATGTTATGCACCGAGTTCAACACCGCACTCAGCGGCTCCCCACTCGCATACAAGTGCCGCAAATAAGCCCGCGTATACCGCCCGCAAACCATGCAGCCACACTTCGCATCGATCGGCCCCTGGTCCTCCGCATAGTCCTTCTTCTTGATGTTCAGCCGCCCCTCAGACGTGAACAGCAACCCATGCCGCCCCGCCCTCGTCGGCAGCACGCAATCCATCATGTCCACGCCCATCCGCGCATACTCTTCAATCTCATCCGGATAGCCCACACCCATCACATACCGCGGCTTGTCCTTCGGCAGATGCTCCAGCGTCCGCGCAATCATCTCCCGCGTCACCTCGCGCGGCTCGCCGACAGCCAGCCCGCCAATCGCGTACCCCGGCAGGTCCATCTCAACCAGCCGCTCCGCCGACTCCCGCCGCAGATCCGCATACATCCCACCCTGCACAATCCCGAACAGGCTCTGCGTCTTGCCCTCAAACCCCGCGCCCCACGGCCTCAATTCTTTATGTAACTCAAAATGATCTTTTGATCGCTGCGCCCAGGCATGCGTCAACCCCATGCTCTCCCGCGTCCGCTCCCACGTCGCCGGCGTCTCCACGCACTCGTCGAAGACCATCGCAATGTCCGCGCCCAGCGCAATCTGCACCTCCATCGAGTGCTCCGGCGAGAAGAAGTGCTTACTCCCATCCAGATGCGACCGAAACTCCACGCCCTCCGGCGTCACCTTCCGCAGGCTGCTCAGGCTGAACACCTGAAAGCCGCCCGAGTCCGTCAGCATCGGCCGCTCCCAGCTCATGAATTTATGCACGCCGCCCATCCGCCGCACCAACTCATGCTCCGGCCGCAGGTACAGGTGATACGTGTTCGCAAGAATGATCTGCGCGCCCTTACCCCCCGCGCCAATCTCCTCCAGCAGACTCTGCGGCACCGCCTTCACCGTCGCCGCCGTCCCCACCGGCATAAACACCGGAGTCTCCACCACGCCATGCGGCAGCATCAGCCTGCCTCGCCGCCCGCCGCGGTCCTCTACCCTCTGCACCTCAAATATCGTCGACACCTCTTCATTCTAGAGAGTTATCTGCGTCGTAGCCTGCGCCTTCAACATCCAATCCAACGTAGCGGCTCATCCGCAACACAATTTCGCACTACCATAAGCCTCAAGCAAGAAGGAGAACGATCCATGTCGCAGCTCACCTATCAAATTGATTCCACCCATTCCTCCGTCCACTTCAGCGTCCGCCACCTGATGGTCTCCAATGTCCGCGGCGAATTCACCAAGGTCACCGGCACCATCCAGTTCGACCCGCAGAACCCCACAGCCGGCACCGTCAGCGCATCCATCGACGCCAACTCCATCAGCACACGCGACGAGCAGCGCGATGGCCACCTCAAGAGCGCCGACTTCCTCGACACCGAGAAGTTCCCCACCATCACCTTCGTCAGCAAGCGCGTCGAAGCACACGGAGACGGCGGAAAGATCACCGGCGACCTCACCATTCACGGCGTCACCCGCGAAATTACGCTCGAAGTCGAAGGCCCGGGCCCGGAGATCAAGGACCCTTGGGGTCTGCAGCGCATCGGAGCCTCCGCAACCGCCAAGCTCAGCCGCAAGGACTTCGGCCTCACCTGGAACACCGCTCTCGAAACCGGCGGCGTGGTAGTCGGCGACGAGGTCAAAATCACCCTCGATCTCGAAGCCGTTCGCTCGTAGCGAAGACCTTCCTATCCTCAACGGGGACCGCAACCCATGGCGGTCCCTGTTCTATTTGCACTCTCCCAAATTCCCCAACCTGGCAATCTCAAGTTGCCGGGCATCCCCTCGCGCGAAGCAGCCTTATTTAGGCTCAACATTTTTACTTGACCGCCACTGGCACCGAGCGTACTGTACACGCTCGCACTACCGGGCCTCCGAAAACAATTGAGTTACCAGGAGGAAACACATGGCCACCACCCCGAAACCCCTCTCCATTCAGGATCTTTCAGGCGCAGTTCGATCTGCAGTCTCAAAGATCAAGCTGCCTCCCAACACCCATCCGTACGTCATCATCAACCCAGGCATCCTCTGCGGCTTCATTCTCGCTCTCGAGCGTGAGCAGCTGGGACAAGCCCAGGAAATTGCCGCTTCCGTCGCAAAACAGGTCTCAGCTCACATCGGCGCGACCGTCGCTCCCGTTGTTCAGGGAGAGGGCGTCGGGGCGTCGACCGAGCATGTTGTCAAAGGCCTCAAACCCGGCCACATCACCATGGGATACGCGCCCCGACCGCAGGACTTCATCACCTTCGGATTCTAAGCCGTCCTTCCATTTGTTTTCCCCTCACCCGATGGGCGCGGCCGCAGACGTATGCCTCCGCGCCATCGAGAAAAGGAGCCCGCGATGAAACCAGATCATCCTCTGGAGCCGCAACACCTCATGTGCCCCAGCGCCCAGCCCGAGATGAAGGGCAGCCGCGTCCTCGGCGTCGTCGGCGGCACCCCCGACTTCCCCATCGTCTCCTATCTGAACGAGTACCTCCCCGTCACGCAGGACGTCATCGACCTCACCCAGCCCGTCCGGCCCACAGAGGTCATGCGCTTTGCTGCGCCCTGCCAGGAGAAGCTCTGCACCCACTTCGACGGCAAAAACTGCAACCTCGTCACGCGCATCGTGCAAATCCTCCCCGCCGTCACCGAGGCGCTTCCACCCTGCCTCATCCGCATCGACTGCCGCTGGTACCAGCAGGAGGGCCGCGCCGCCTGCCAGCGCTGTCCACAAATCATCACCAAAATCGACGAGCCCGCAGACAACATGCGCCTCGCCGCCGAAGGCCACCTTTAAGAGCCTGTCCAGAAACTTTATGCTGTTGTCCTGCCGGACGGGCCCCTGCGCGGGAAGCGGCCATTCCATGGCTTTTTATCGTTGTCAGCAAGCAATCTCATTCCCGACCAGCGGGAGGACACCCGAAGGGATCACACGGCACGAAGTGCCCGCCCCACGCGTAGTGGGCTCGTCCAGCAGGACAGTATCTCGACAGGTTCTAAGAACGCAAAGGTATAGTGGAAGCGTCATGATGAAAGCCCTCTCACTCGCGCCGATCCTCGCCCTGCTTGCAGCCCTGCCCGCCGCCGCGCAAAACACCCCGGCAAACAACTCCGGCCCCGCACCCGCGCCGCCGCCGCTCACCGCCGACTCCATCCAGCACCCCGGCGTGCCCACCGGCAAACTCTCCGAGAAGCTCACCCTCGTCAGCAAAATCTACGTCGGCATGACCTCCGACTACTGGATCTACGTCCCCGCCCAATACGACCCCAAAACCCCCGCACCGCTCATGGTCTTCCTCGACGGCTCCGGCTATCTCGACCGCCAGAAGAGCAGTCACCCGGCCCTCAACGTCCTCGATAACCTCATCGCGCAGCACAAAATCCCCGTCATGATCGCCGTCTTCACCAACCCCGGCGACATCTCCGGCTCCCCCAACACGCCCACCTACAAGCTCGCCGAAACTAACTCTAAAAAGTGGGCGCGCACCCTCACCCAGTCCATGCGCTCCGTCGAGTACGACGTCGTCTCCGACCGCTACCCCCGTTTCCTCCGCGACGAGCTCCTCCCCGAGGTCGCAAAAAAATACAACCTCCGCAAGGACGCCTACAGCCGCGCCATCACCGGCAGCTCCTCCGGCGGCATCGCC
>JBDTDX010000247.1:0-3749 GCA_039922815.1 Granulicella sp. | reverse complement strand
GCTCCGGCTGCCTTGCAGAGATCGGCAGCGTGCTGGACGGCGGCTGTAGCTCCGGAGATGACGGTCTGGTCGGGAGTGTTGAGGTTTGCCGGGGAGACGACGACGCTGTTCGGCGAAAATGCCTGTGCGAGGGGATCGGTAGCATTCTCTGCTGCTGGGGGGGTGAGGTCGTCCGAGGCTTTCGCGCAGAGGTCGTTGATCTGGTCGGCGGGCAGGCCAAGGATGGCGGCCATGGCGCCTACGCCTGCGGGAACAGCCTGCTGCATGTAGCGGCCACGGTTGCGGACGGTGCGGACAGCATCGGCGAAGCTGAAGGTGCCGGAGATCACATGGGCGCTGTACTCCCCGAGGGAGTGGCCGGCCGTGAACGCGGGGGTGATGCCCTTCTCCGCCAGGACGCGAGCGGCTGCGACGGAGACGGTGAGGATGGCGGGCTGGGTATGCTCGGTGAGCCGAAGATCTTCCTCGGGACCTTCAAAGATGAGCTTGGAGAGAGAGAAACCAAGGGCCTCATCGGCCTCGTCGAAGATTGCTTTGGCTACAGGGAAGTTGTCGTAAAGATCTCGTCCCATGCCTACGGACTGGGAGCCCTGGCCGGGAAAAAGGAAGGCTAGCTTTGGTGTACTCATCGAGTGTGATGGTAAACCAAACGGATGGCGGGGCTAAATGCCCAGGCCGAAGGCGCTAAATACCCAGACCGAAGTCGACGTCCTGTTCATCGCCGGAATGCGCGTAGAGGTCGTAGGGGGTGCGTCGGTTGAACTTGTAGCGCTGGCGAAGCTCGCGGCCGACGACGAGGCCGATAGCCAGTGCGCCCACGCCTGCAGAGACCCAGCCGACGGTCTTAAGGATTGGAGATTCTTTGCCAGGAAGATGATCGGTGAGGGTATCAGGCAGGTTGGACATGGAATTGGACAGTTTTCTGCCGAGCTTTTTACCGAAACTGCGGCGCTTATGAAGGAACTTCATGGTCTGGATGATAGCGCAGGTTGCTAACGATTGGCAGCGGATTGTTGGGCGCGGTTCCATCATGGAACCAAGTAAGATGCGCGAATTTGCTAACTGACTTCTACCTGCTGGAAACCGAGGCCATAGAGGAGGGTGGTGATGGTGGCGCGCGCGTTCTTGCGGGCGGTATCGAGGATGCCGTCGGAGAGAGCGGACCGCTCGAGCTGTTGCTGGGCCCTGGCGCGGGTTTCGGACTCGAGATTTGCGTCGGCGGGAACAAGCAGACCGGTGGAACGGGCGTAGACGCGGGTGTGCTGGTTGTCGATGGTCGTCACAAAGAGCTGGGAGGCAGGTAGCGTGACGTGAATGGAGCGGGAGCCGTTCTTGTCGCTGATGCTGACGTCTTCGGGCCTGAGCTTCGCGAGGTCAATACCGGCGATCGATTGGCCGTGGACGATGAGCAGGATGCGGTCGCCAGCGAGCAGATCGGGCAGGACCATGCTGGATCGCGCACCCTCGACGACCGTGTCGAGCGAGTAGACGACCGTCTCCAGGCGGCTGAGGCGCTGGATCTTCTCGACGACCGTGGGAACGGAGTCGTCGAAGGTGGTGGTGCGGCCGGTGATGTAGTTCGCGATCTTCGCAGGCAGGCCAGAGGTGGCCTGATGGATAAAGACGACGATCGCAGCGGCTCCGAGAAGAAGCGCCAGCAGAAAGACGATAAAGCTGCCGGAGGAGGCGCGGCCTGAGTTGTATTGCGTCGTCATAGAGGTTTGGATGCAGGGAATTTGCCGTGCACTCTCTCCAGACTACGCGACACCCGTCGATACGGGGTGGTTATTTGAGATAGGTTTCGAACTGCCAGAGAATGCGGTTGTAGAGCTCATTGCGGGCCGGAAGGCCGGCGATAGAGTGTGTTTTGCGCGGGAAAAGCTGCAGGTCGTAGGGGATACCGGCGTTGATGAGGGGTTCGAGGAACTGGATGGTGTTGGAGGGGTGGACGTTATCATCTCCGGTGCCAAGAGCGATGAGAATACGTCCCTTGAGATTCGCGGCGGAGGTTACGGGAGAGTCCGAAACGTAGGTGGAATCGGTAGCCGAAGGCAGGCCCAGGTAGCGTTCGGTGTAGATGGAGTCGTAGTTGCGCCAATCGGTGACGGGTGCGACGGCGACACCTGCGCGGATGCGGTCGGTGTGGGACATGGCGTAGAGAGTGAAGCTGCCGCCCCAACTCCAGCCCCACCAGCCAATGCGTTTTGCGTCGAACTGGGGATAGCGGGTGAGGGCCTGGTCAAGGGCAGCGATCTGATCAGAGAACTGAACCGGGCCGAAGTTCTTGTAAGCAACCTGTTGCCAGTCGCGTCCGCGTCCGCCGCTGCCTCGACTGTCGACGGTAAGGACTGCAAAGCCGCGCTGGGCAAGGAGTTCGTTAAAGAAAGGGGAGACCCAGCGATCACGCACTTCGGCAGTGAGGAGCGGCCCGCCGTAGGGATTCAGAATGAGCGGGACAGAGCCAGCGGCCGTTTTTGCTGTGGGCACGGTAAGGATGGCGTAGAGTTTGGTTTTGCCGTCGGCGGCGGTGAAGTTGACGATGGACGAGGCGACGCCGGTAGCTGCGGGAACTGCATTTGAACGCCAGAACGGGGTGCAGGTGGGCGCGGCATCGCCCACGGTGCAGAGGCTGGTGATGGGCGGCGCAGCGTGGGTGCTGTATTCGTCGCTGAAATGCGTTGCGTCGGGGGAGAGGATCACGTCGTGGGAGCCGGATTGCGGCGTCAACCGCTTTTTGCCGGAGCCATCGAAGTTGACGGACCAGAGATTCGTCTCGAGGGGCGAGCCTTCGGTCGAGGTGTAGAAGACGGTGTTCTGATGGATGCCCTCGATGCCGGCGACCTCGTAATTGCCGGTGGTGATCTGGCGGACCAGGGTGGCTGGCTGGTCGAGCGGATGCTGCGGATCGAAACGATAGAGGTAGATGTGGGTGTGTCCATCGCGCCAGCTGGTGGTGAGAAACCGGCCCTGCGGCAGGAACTTGATGTCGTACTTGTAGTCGAGATACTTCTCGTCCGTGTCGGTGTAGACGAGACGGGATTTGCCGGTGCCGGCATCGGCAAAGTAGAGGTTCAGGTGCTTCTGATCGCGGGTGAGGACCTCGATATATACGGTGTGGGTGTCGATCCAGCCGAAGCGGGGGATGTAGTCGTTGCCGGGGCTGAAAGGCACTTCGATCCAGCGGGTCTTGCCGCCGTTGGCGGGGACGATGCCGACACGTACGGACGGGTTGGGGTCGCCGGGCTGCGGGTAGCGTTGCATGTCCGTGGTCGCGTGAATGGGCACCAGGTCGGTGAGCGGAAACTGTGGAACTTTAGATTCGTCGGCCTGAAGGTAGGCGATGGCGGAGGAGTCCGGCGACCAGAAGTAGTTGCTGCGGACGTCAAGCTCTTCGAGATAGACCCAATCGACCTCGCCGTTGAGGAGGGTGTCCGGGGTTGTGCTGGTGAGTGGGGTCTCTTTGCCAGCCTTCGAATCGACGACCGGATGCACGTAGAGATTGTGATTGCGGATATAGGAGACGAGTTTGGCGTCCGGGGAGAACTTGGGGTCGTCGCCTGAGCCTGCGCCGGTATCGACGATCTGGGTGCCGGTGCCGTCGGCAATGTTGTAGAGCCAGAGCCGGCCGCCGTTGTCGAGCAGGAGATGCTGGTTATCGTCGGCCCAGTGGAAGCTGGCCATGTTGTAGCGAGCGCGGTGGTCCTTGTCTTTTTCGTTGATCGCCGCGGAGGAGAGGCTGCTTAGCTGCG
>JBDTDX010000246.1:0-4757 GCA_039922815.1 Granulicella sp. | reverse complement strand
AAATCCGGCAATCGACCGGAGCACCGTCGTCTTTCCACTGCCCGACGCGCCGAATAACACCGTCCACGGGGCGGTCAGCGCGAAGCTCACATCCAGTGCCAATGCGCCAGTACGATGTTTGATCTCGACTTGCAGCAGGCTAGCGGACAACCTCCACCTGCCTTCCGCCCGCCCGCCGCAATCCCGGAACCAGGTAGATTCCCAGCAGCGCAACCACGGCGAATCCGAGCAGCCACAGCGCAGTTTGATTTGCTGCCGCGTAGTTGAAATCCTGCACCTGGTCATACAGCGAGATCGACAGCGTTCGCGTCCGCCCAGGAATATTTCCGCCGAGCATCAGCACCACGCCAAACTCCCCCACCGTATGCGTAAAAGCCAGCACCGCGCTCGTCAGCAGGGAACCACGCGCCATCGGCAGCACCACGGCCCAGAAGGTCTTCGCAGGCCGAACCCCCAGCCCCGCCGAAGCCTCGATGTAGCCCCGGTCCACCGCTCCAAAGCCCGCCACCAGTGGCTGCACCGCGAACGGCAGGCTATAGAGAATCGAGCCCACCAGCAGCCCGCCAAAGCTGAACGCCAGCGGATGTCCGAGCAAGCGCACAAAGACTCGCCCTACCGGCGTCAACGGCCCCAGCGCGATCAGCAGATAGAACCCAATCACCGTGGGAGGCAACACCAACGGCAGCGCCACTACAGCCTGCACCAAAGCCCGCGCAGTTCCGCGCCCCGAGGCGATCCACCACGCAAGCGGCAGTGCGATTGCCAGCAACACGACTGTTGTACTCATCGCAAGCTGTAGGGTCAGCCAAAGCGCATCAAGATCCATAGAGCGCCAGTGTACTTAATTGACGGGCTCAAGACCTAGCTTCCGCAAATTCTCCTGAATCTGCGGCGAAGTCAGCCAGTCCATGAAGGCATGGGCATCGCTCCGCACCGGAGACGCTTGCAGAATCACCCCATATTGCATGATCTTTGGATAGCTCACCGTAGGCAGCAGCACATAGGTTCCCAGCTCCTGCAGGTGTGCTGATTTCGCCGCTGTCAGCGAGATCAACCCCACCTCCGCATTGCCCGACTCCACAAACTGTGCCGCCTGCGCGATATTCTCGGCCACCACCAGCTTTGGCTTGAGCTTTGCGTAGAGCTTCATATATTTCAAGGCGGACACAGCTGCCCGTCCATACGGGGCATGCAGATCATTCGCGATGGCCACCGTCTGCAACTTCGGACTCGACAGTGCCTCCAAGTGCAGCGGCTGCAGCGGCGAGTCTTTTCGCGCCCATAACACCAGGGTTCCTTTGGCATAGGCGATCGGGCTCTTCGTGTCCGCTAAATTAGCGGCCACGAGCTTCTCTGGAAAGGTGAAATCCGCTCCGAGGAAGATATCCACCGGTTCCCCAGCGATGATCTGCGTCGTCAGTGTGCCGGAGGAGCCAAAGCTGCTTATGATCTTGATGCCCGTGGCATGTTCGTAGGCCTCCGCCAGCACCGGCATGACCGGTTGCAGATCCGACGCGGCGGCCACATGAACCTCTCGCGGTTTCTCCTGGCCAAACGCTCCCAATACGGTCGCGGCGGAGAGAG
This sequence comes from Granulicella sp., assembly GCA_039922815.1. Lineage (GTDB taxonomy): Bacteria > Acidobacteriota > Terriglobia > Terriglobales > Acidobacteriaceae > Edaphobacter. The sequence continues at coordinate 3,173 of JBDTDX010000246.1, read as the reverse complement.
TCACCAGCAAGAGCGACTTGGGAACAAACGAAGACTTACGGTAGGCTATAGGTACCCATGAAAGTGTCAACACATCAACTTCGATGCACGGAATGCGGCGATAAGATAGCCGGAACCGAGGTAAGTAGCGATTTTCGTTGCGGCATATGCAATGGCCTCTACGAGGTGATTTACCCCTGGTCTCTGACGCCTGACGGAACCGGCAGCAAGCTCCCGAATGCCAGCGCCCTTCGCTGGCTCTGGCAGGAGCGCCGGACTTCGTCCCTTGCGATCGATCAAAGCGGTGTCTGGCGCTTCCGCGACCTGCTTCCGATCGTGTCTGATTTTGCCCATGCTGTCACCCTTCGCGAAGGCAATACGCCGCTTTATCACCTTCCGCGCTGTGGTAAGGCTGTCGGCCTCGATAATCTGTATGCCAAGCATCAGGGCATGAATCCTACGGGCTCCTTCAAGGACACAGGGATGACCTCCGCCCTCTCGGTCGCCGCCGAACGTGGCTTCGAGTGGGTCGCCTGCGCTTCCACCGGCAACACCTCCGCCGCCATGGCCGCCTACGCCGCGCGCGCTGGCCTCCGCAGTATCGTCTTCATTCCCGATGGCAAGATCGCCTGGGGCAAGCTCTCGCAGTCCATGGACTACGGTGCCCTTACTCTCCAACTCAAGACTGACTTCGATGGCTGTGTTCGCATCCTCACCGACCTCGTCAAGCGCTTTCCCATCTACCTGCTCAACTCGGTCAACCCCTACCGTCTCGAAGGGCAAAAGACCCCCGCCTTCGAGATGCTCGAGCAACTCGACTGGCAGGTCCCCGAACACATCATCGTGCCCGGCGGCAACCTCGCCAACGCCGCCGCACTCGGCAAAGGCTTTCAGGAGATGCTCCATCTCGGCCTGATTCAGAGCATCCCCAAGATCAGCATCATTCAGGCCGAGGGCGCGAATCCGCTCTATCGCTGGTTCATCGACACCAACCGCGTTATGAAGCCTGTCACCGCGGATACCCGCGCTACCGCCATCCGCATCGGAAATCCCGCAAGCTGGCGCAAGTCCGCTGCTGTGATCGAAAAAATGGGTGGCTGGTGCGAACAGGTCAGCGAGCAGGAGATCGCCCTCGCCAAGGCCCAGATCGGCGCCGAAGGTGTCGGTTGCGAGCCAGCCTCCGCAGTCACCTTCGCCGGGCTCAAAAAGCTCGTGGCACAGGGCCGTGTCCTCCGTGAGGAGCGCACCGTCCTCATTCTCACCGGCCATACCCTCAAAGACTCGCAGTACACCATTGACTACCATCGCGGCGAGCTGCTTAACGACGAGGAGAAGGCCCAGATTCCAGCCTCCGCCCGTCTCCAGCACGATCTTCTCCGCAAGCCTCCTATCGTCCTCGATGCGGACCCCGACATCGTCCTGAACACCCTCGAAGCTCACATGAACGCCGCCCAGCACGCATGACGCCCGGCCCACTTCATCTCGAACTTCCCGCGACCTCTGCCAATCTCGGCCCGGGGTTTGACGCCCTCGGCCTTGCCATGGCGTTCTACGTCACCATTGACGCCACCGTCTCCGATACCTTCCGCATCGAGGCAACTGGCCGCAATGCCGATCTTTGCGGTGACGTCGAACACAGTCTCATCTTCGAAACCTATCGCGATGTCGTGGGTTCTGCCGCCCAACCGCTAGCGCTCGCACTGCATAACGAAATCCCCCTCGGCATGGGGTGTGGATCAAGTGCCGCAGCGCTCGTCGCAGGCGTGATGCTCGCCAATCACTTTGGTCAGCTTGGCTGGTCTGGACAGCAGATTCTCGAAGAGGCATGTCGTCGCGAGGGCCATCCCGATAATGTCGCTGCGTGCTGGAAAGGGGGTATGACTTCGTCTGCAGGGTTTGGAACTACAGTAGTGACAGCATCTTGTGGCCATAACCTCGACTGGAACCTTTACGTCGCGATTCCTTCGGCCAGCCTCAGCACCGAGAAAGCCAGAGCTCTTTTACCCGCCACCTATAGCCGCGCCGACGCTGTGGCAAATGTCCAGAACACCGCTCTTCTTGTCTCCGCCTTCGCTCTTGGTCGCGGCGACCTCCTGCGCTACGCCATGCAGGATCACATTCACCAGCCCTACCGAGCGGAAGCCTGCCCCCTTCTGCCCAAACTTTGTCCCCTGTCCAATGATCCCGACTTTCTCGGGGTTGCTCTTAGCGGAGCCGGGCCATCCGTTCTTCTCATCACCCTGGCCACCGTGCCTGCCGACACCGTTATCGCCAAAATCCGCCAGTTCGCGGAAGAACCATCGCTGGAAATAATCTCCACAAAGATTGCGGCGAACGCTGCCGCAGTTTCATCAAAAGGCTCGGACTTCCCGAAGACCTGACACCTCCGTTACACTAACTGCGACCTATCCCATGAATACACTCGACGTTGCACTCCCAGACATGAAGCGTGCCATCCTGCATATTTGCCGGCGAGAGATGCTGCGTCCGCTTCGCGATCAGATTCTTCGGCTGTCAGGATTCGAAGTCGATTCGACCTTGCTTGCGTCCGAGGCCCTGTCGATGTTCTGGGCGCGCCACTACGACCTCATCCTGATCGACGTGGAAGGGGAGGATGGCATCGCCGAGGCCGAACACCTCTGCTCGGAGGTCAAGACCGCGCAGCCGGGACAATTGGTCGCCTTCGTCTGCAATTGGCGGGTTGCTATTCTTACGGACTGCCCGGATGAGATCCTCCGCACTGAGTTCAATCCGGCCTCCTTCGTAGGCGGCGTTCGCGATATTGTGCAACACCACTAGGGCACAAACCGGAAAATCCTGCGAATATACCGTATGACCGCAACCGCATTCCATCCGGTTCGCTACGGCAGGTTTCTGCTCTTCATCGCTGGTCTTGGCGGGCTTCTCTATGGCATTGACGTTGGCATCATCGCAGCGGCTCTCCTTTACCTGGCCAAGACGATCAGTCTGTCCGTAGAACAGACCTCCCTCGTTGTTGCGGCGGTGCTGGGTGGCGGCATGCTCTCCTCGCTGATCGCCGGTGTGCTTGCCGACTGGATTGGTCGAAGGAAGATGATGATCCTCAGCGGTCTCCTCTTCGTCGCCAGCGTCGGCTTGATTGTGCTTTCGCACGGCTTCGTTCCGCTCTTTCTGGGTCGCCTCTTGCAAGGCGTCAGCGGTGGCTTCATCGCGGT
>JBDTDX010000245.1:0-9849 GCA_039922815.1 Granulicella sp. | reverse complement strand
CGAAGCGCATAGGCTTTCATATCCTCTTCTGTGGCAAGTTGCACTAAGTTTTTAACCGCTCCGGCTTTAGCCATTTGTGCGTAAGCACTCGAAAGGACCGACTATGATGCGCAAAGTTTTCGCAGCGCTCCTCTTTTGTGTCTTTGCTGTGGGGACCGCTCTCGCGGCGGACTTCAACGGCAAGTGGACGTCCACCTTCAACACGCAGATCGGCGAGCAGACGTACACGTACGAGTTTCACGTGGATGGGACGAAGATGACGGGCAAGGCCGTCAGCGCGAATGGTTCGAGCGACATTACGGACGGGCGGATCGAGGGGAACACGATCACCTTTACGGAGAGCCTGAACATGGAAGGGAATGCCATTGTGATCGCGTACAAGGGAACGCTGGTCGGGGATGAGATCAAGTTCACGCGCGATGTGGGTGGGTTTGCGACCGAGGATCTGGTAGCGAAGCGGGTGAAGGAATAATCGGGCCGGGTTGGCCCGGAGTTTGGCGCGATGAAGAGGCCCTGGCGTAGTTCGCAGGATGCGTCTAGCAAACGGGTGCGGACTTCGATTTACCAGCCGTAGAGTTCTACCTGGCGGAGTAGTTTGAGCTTGCGGTCGGGGGGGAGGAAGCTGGCTTCGATGGAGTTGGCGGCTAGTTCGCGCATCTGGTCGAGGGTGAAGTGGTAGGTCTCGTAGGCGAGAAGGTATTCGCCGAGGAGGTCGGAGCCGAACATGGGCGGGTCGTCGGAGTTGAGGGTCACCATGAGGCCCGCATCGAAGTAGTTCTTGAGCGGGTGGGAGTCAATGTCGGGACAACAGCCGGTGCGTAGGTTGCTGGTGACGTTGATCTCGAGGGGGATCTGGCGCGTGGTGAGGACATCCAGAAGTTCAGCGTCGTGTTGCGCCGCCAGGGCGTGGCCGATGCGTTCCGCACCGATGTTGATGGCGGACCAGATGCTGGCGGGACCGGCAACCGGGCCGGTGGATTCGCCGGCGTGGGCGGTGAGGCGGAGGCCGGCAGCTTTGGCTTCGGCGTAGAGATCGCGGAACTGGTCGGCGGGGCCGCGGGCCTCGTCGCCACCGATGCCGATGCCGACGATGCTGGGATATTGGTGGCGAAGCTGGGCGGCCTTGCGAAAGACGACAGCGGCTTCTTCAGCCCCGAAGTGGCGGACAGCATCGATGATCCAGAGGACGGTGGTGCCGAACTCGTTTTCAGCGCGGAGGCGACCGCGCTCGATGGCGGCGGTGACCTCGTCCACGTCGAGCCGGCCGAAGTGGTAGAGGATGCCGTAGGAGATGTAGACCTCGGCGTGGACGACGCCCTGGTAGGCGAGGGCGCGGACCATGTCGTAGGTGATGAGTTCGTAGTCGGCGGGGGTGTGGAGGCGCTCGCTGACGGCCTTGAAGGACATGAGGAAGCTGGGGAAGTCGGTGTAGACATAGAGCTTTTTCGCGGCCTCGAGGGTGAGGGGCTGCGGGTCGTTGCGCTGGGAGAGGGAGACGAGGGTTTCGGGCAGGATGGTGCCTTCGAGGTGAAGATGCAATTCTGCTTTGGGGAGATTGCGGAGCCAGGTGGGGACGTCGACTTCTGGAAGAACAGGGGGCTTACGAGCCATGGTTCCAGTTTAGAGCGGTTCTCCCGTTACTGTGCACTGGATGGCGGATCGAAGCGCCGTTTGTTGGAGAAAAGGCGTCCAGATTTCTGCTTCGGTGTACAGCTACGGGAGAACTGCTCGAGTTGGTCAGTGGGCTAAAGGTGCGGTGGCTGCGGGTTCGACCGCTGCGGGAGTGAGCGAAGTGCCGGCGGCGACGACCGTTCCCCGGTTTCCGTCCATGTCGTGGCAGGGGTTTCCGATGGGCTGGAGCCTGGCGCGGGGCAGGAGATGAGTTGCTCCGGTGAGCGGACCTTCCTTGAAAGTGCAGATGCGGCTGCCGCCCTGGGCGACGACGGCGTCATTCGCGGAAGTGGTTGCGGCAGGCTGTTTGCTGAAGAGTACGAAGCCAATGATGACGAGTACGGTGCCGATGCCAAGGGCCGCGATGCGTCCGTACTTGCCGGGATCGATATAGGTTTTAATGCTGCCGACGACACCGATGGCGATGAGCAGAAGGCCAAAGATAATGAAGAGAGAATCCGGTTGCGCGTGGAGTAGATCGTCGATGAGTTTGTCCATGGGACCTCACGTCATCCTTTATGAGATGGAAACAGCTTAGGCGCAAGTGATGAAAAATTCCAATGAAAGTTACCGCTGCGGTTCCGCGCGGAGCGGATTACGGAGAGACGTGATCGAGTGTGACTGAATCTGGTTATAATTAGGCCGTCGAAAATGCCGGGAATACCGGGTTGCAGGGGAACGCCAGTATGGCATCGCCTGTCGCGCAGGTCCGACGCTCCGATGCTTGGTAGAAGGAGAGTCAGGACATTTTCCCGCAGAATATTCCGAACCCGCAGTGGAGGTCTTTGATGAACGCCGTATTCAAACGAAGTGCAATCAGTGCAATTTCTCTCGCAGTGCTACTTTTTGCGGGCTGTACGAGTTCGACCACACCAGCGACGCCGGCTTCGGATGCGGCCAAGAAGCCCGAAGGGCCTCCGCAGATTGTGAGCGCGAAAACGGCGTTCTGGCCGATGTACACCGACGCTCATCAATGGGCTCCGGATGTGGAAGTGATCAGGATCACAGCGAAAGAGGTTCCGGGATTCAAGAACGCGGATGGCAAGGCGGCGATGTGGGAGGCGGTGTTCGGTTCGCCTACGCTGCATAAATTTCGGGTGGATACGTACTCGATCGCTACCGTGCTGCCGGAGATTCACAGAGGCGTATCGCCTGGGTTCCAGATGGCGTGGTCGGGACCGACGCGCGACACGATGCCGATCGACACGTCGGCATTTACCGTGGATTCGGATGCTGCTTACAAGACGGCGGTGGCCGATCCCGGCGTAGCAGAGTTCCTGAAGAAAAATCCAACCAAGACGGTTTCGACGTTAGAGCTTGGGAATATCTTCAAGTACCACACGCTCGTCTGGTATGTGGTGTGGGGCGACAAGAAGCTGGGCTATGCTATCGGTGTCGATGCCACGACCGGCAAGGTGCTGAAGGACAAGAAGTAGTCCTCTGTAACGGTTGAAGACCCGGACTTGATCGCGATGTTGGCGATTGGGTCCGGGTCTTTTTTGCGTATGCGTGTGATTTGAGGATGGCGGCGGGATGGCAGGGGCAGGAGTGTCTGACGAACCCTCTAGGAGGAGCCGAGATGGATGGAGATTCACTCTCCCACCCTTTCGCAAGGGCGCGAAAGGATGGGGCACCCGCTGAAGGCCAGCCCCTTCAAAAACAAGCAAAATCTCGATTCGTCAGACACTCCCTAGGGCTGGTAAAATTCGCTGCGCTTGCGGCTGTAGAAGACGTACACAAAGAGGCCGATGACGAGCCAGATGACGAAGCGGAGCCAGGTTTTGGCGGGGAGGCCCATCATCAGCAGGATGCAAAAGATGACGGACAGACTGGGGATGAGGTGGCCGAAGGGGACGCGGAAGCTGCGGGGGCGGTCCGGCTGCTTGATGCGCAGGACGATGACGCCGATGGAGACGAGGACGAAGGCGAAGAGGGTGCCGATGTTGGACATTTCGGCGAAGGTGCCAACGTCGAAGAGGCCGCCGGGGATGGCGACGAGGATGCCGGCGACCCAGGTGGCGTAGGCGGGCGTGCGGAAGCGGGGGTGGACTCGGCTGAAGGCGGAGGGGAGAAGGCGATCGCGGCTCATGGCGAACCAGACGCGGGCTTGTCCGAGCTGGAAGACGAGGATGGAGGAGATCATCCCGATGATGGCGCCGAGGAGGACGGCGAGGCGGACGTAGTGGAGGCGGTGTCCGCCGGGGAGGAGGGAGACGCGCTTGAGGGCGTTGACGACGGGGGCGGCGTCCCCGGCAACGGTATGCCAGGGGACGATGCCGGTGAGGACGATGCTGACACCGATGTAGAGGATGGTGCAGACGATGAGGGTGGCGAGGATGCCGATGGGGACGTCGCGCTGCGGGTTGCGGCACTCTTCGCTGGCGGTCGATACGGAGTCGAAGCCGATGTAGGTGAAGAAGATGATGGAGCCGCCGGCGAGGATGCCGCTGTAGCCGTTGGGGGAGAAAGGAACGTAGTTGCCGGGGTGGATGAAGCTGATCCCGAAGAAGATGAATACCAAGATGGCGGCGATCTTGATGAGCACCATGATGTTGTTGGTGCGGGCGGATTCGCGGATGCCTCGGACGAGGACGACGGTCAGCAAGAGAACGATGAGGAAGGCGGGGATGTTGAAGCCACTGTGCCAGCCGGGGTTGTAAATGCTGTTGCCGGAGAGATCCTGCAGGCCGAGGGGGAGGTAGGCAGGGGAGAGCCATTTGGGGGAGAGGTGGATGCCGAGCCAGTCGAGCAGGGCGACGAGATGGGCGGCGAAGCCTACGCTGACGCTCATGTTGGAGAAGGCGTATTCGAGGATGAGGTCCCAGCCAATGATCCAGGCGATGAGCTCACCGAGCGTCGCGTAGGTGTAGGTGTAGGCTGAGCCGGCGATGGGGATCATGCTGGCGAGCTCGGCGTAGCAGAGGCCGGTGAGTGCGCAGACGAAGGCGACGACGACGAGCGAGATGGCGAGGGCGGGACCGGCGCCGGGGCGTCCGGCTACGGCTCCGCTGGTGCCGTGGAGCCAGCCTAAGAGGAGGTCGATGACGGGGGAGTCCGCCCACTTGGCGAGTTCGGCGGGGTTGCCGCCGATGGCGGTGCCGATGACGGTGAAGATGCCCGAGCCGATGACGGCTCCGATGCCGAGGGCGGTAAGTGAGACGGGGCCGAGGGTCTTCTTGAGGGCGTGTTCGGGCCGCTCCGATTCGGAGATGAGCTTGTCGATCGATTTGGTTGCGAAGATTTGGCGAGGCAGCGGTGGTTCTCCCCTAGAGGAAGTATAGGGGGAACTTTCTTGACGCTCATTCCTGGGGGGAGAGGATGGCTAGATCCTGGGGTTTGGGAGAGGATGGAGCTTCCTGCATCCCACCCTTGGGGATGTGATATTTGAGCACAAATTTGCAACTTGCGATTTGCTGACGGGTTGCCAATGATGGAAGGATTTTATCCTCGCGGCCAGTAGTCGCGAACGATTTGGCCAAAGACGTGCCACTAAGGAGAGGAGTCGAAAGGGGCAATTATGCGATTGGGATCCATATAGTGGGATTGATTCTCTTTATCGGCCTATTCCTGCTGGGCAAGGTTATTGTCGAGCGTCGGGCGAACTGGACCGGCTTACTGGCCTTGAGATGGGCATCTTACAAGCAAGTGTGTAATTTTTCTTTTACGGCGGTAAAACTTTGCAGGCAATTGCCGCCGTGTTGAGTTTTTTTAAGCCGTTGCGGTGATGCTTTTGATTAGCGATTGGCTTGTTGGATAGTTCGCGAGCGTCTCTCCATAAAACGGATCGTTTGAACGAGGGTTTAGGAAACCCTCGTTCAACCCGTGACGCAAATTGCGAGCTCGACCTGAATAGCTGATGCAAAAATCGCTGCTACAGGAATTGCTGATACAAGCGAATACTCTTCTATCTCCTGGTCAGTCTGGCTTTCCTCGAAACACTCCCCTCGCCTCCACAACCGGCGGAATCGACTCGCGACCCTGAAGTGCTGTGCCTGTCTCGATTGAAAGCGCTCCTTTCCCGGATGTATTTTAAAAGAACCAAGAGCGCGGCCAAAACGGCGCGACATTCAAGCTGTTAGAACGGTGATTTGGACCGCTCAGGACCCAGGGTTATATACTTCGCCTGTTCATCCAGAGGGGGATCATGAAGAATTGCATGTTGCTGCTTGTTTTTGTTACCGGTTCTTTGCTTGCCCAGGTGACGCCCGACCGTATTCTGCACGCTGACAAGGAGCCGCAGAATTGGCTTACGTATTCGGGCGGCTATGCGAGCCATCGTTATAGCACGCTGACGCAGATCAATCGCGACAACGTCAAAAATCTGCAGATGAAGTGGGTGTACCGCCCGCCTTACACGCAGACGTCTCACAACCAGTCGAAGATGGAAAACACGCCATTGGTCGTGGACGGCATCCTCTATACCGGCACTGCGCTCGAAGTGGTCGCCCTCGATGCCGTGACCGGCCGCCAATACTGGAAGATTTCCCGTCCGATTGATCCCGCCGCTTATTACAACGCCTACCAGGTCAACAAGGGCCTGGCGATCGCGAATAACACGCTCTTCTGGGCCACCTTCGATGGCCACCTGATCGCCCTCGATACCAAAACCGGCCATACCCTCTGGGATATCACCATGGCCGATTGGAAGAAGGGCTATCAGTTCAACGTTGCGCCGCTCATCGTTCGCAACATGATCATTCTTGGCCCTGCCACGAACGAGGCCGGGTCCAATTGCTGGGTCAACGCCTACGACATCAATACGGGCAAGGAGCTGTGGCGCTTCTACACGTCGCCCATGTCCGCCGATGACCCCGCGGCCAAGACCTGGTCCGACGATTCCTGGAAGCATGGCGGCAGCCCCATCTGGAACGGGGGCAGCTACGATCCGGAGACCAATCTGACCTTCTGGGGAACGGGAAATCCGAATCCTGGCTGGGGTGGCGATGTAAGGTCTCCCGGCGACAATCTGTACTCGGACTCGGTGGTGGCGCTCGACGCCGACACCGGCAAGCTGAAGTGGTATTTCCAGTTCACGCCCGGCGACGAGTATGACTGGGACGCCACCCAGATTCCGGTATTAGCGGATATCAACTGGCAAGGCAAGCCGCGTAAAGTGATGCTGTGGGCTAACCGCAACGGCTTTTTCTACGTGCTGGACCGCACGAACGGGCAATTCCTGATGGGCAAGCCGTTCATCAAGCTGACCTGGGCAGACGGCCTCGACAAAAATGGCAAACCGATTAAGAATTCCAAGTTCTGGCCCAAGCCGATGGGTGGCATTGCGGTGATGCCGGGTTCGCAGGGCGGGACAAATTGGTATCCTCCGTCCTATAGCCCGCAAACAGGTCTCTTCTATCTGGCCGTCTGGGATAACTACCTCGCCGTTTCGGGTAAGGGCCCCGCGGGTCCCTGGGCGGAAGGCCAGCGCTACGTCGCCAACGGGAGGGCGGTGCCATGTGTGGTGAATGGCCACGTCGTTCCGGGGACTTGCGGCGGTGTCAACGAAACCAGCGATGACCGCGCTCCTGTCCGTACTCCCGCTGCGTCTGCCGATTTCAGGACGCAGGCTGAGGGGTACGGTGCGATCCGCGCCATCGATCCCTTGACCGGCGAGAAGAAGTGGGACTTCAAGATGGTTGCCAATACGGAGTCCGGCGTGCTCTCGACCGCAGGTGGTCTGGTATTCGGGGGCGGGATGGATGGTGACTTCATCGCACTCGACGCGAAGACCGGCACGCCGCTGTGGCATGTGAACATGGATGGCCCCAATGCAAGCGGCCCAATCACCTACTCGGTGCATGGAAAGCAATACGTTATCGGAACGGGCGGAGGCGCGATGTACGCTTTCGCGTTGCCCGACTAAACTGTCGGCCCGCTGCTCCTCATCCTGCATACGCGCCCGGCTACGGATGCTGTGCAGGATGAGGTACTGTGAGAATTGGTCTTCCTAACGCCATCGGTGGGGTTCCCGCCGATGGCGGTTCTGATTGCCGTGAAGATGGCTGAGCCGATAACGGCTCCGATGCCGAGGAGGCGGTGAGGCAGACGGGGCCGAGGGTTTTCCTGAGGGCGTGTTCGGGCTGCTCCGATTCGGAGATCAGCTTGTCGATCGATTTTGTGGCGAAAATTTGCCGGGCCAGTGCGCGTGTCTCCGTTGGAGAGGATTCTCTCAAGGGTACTATCGCTTGCGGGGTGGGTTGGGGCAATGGTTTATTTCTGGGGGGTGATAAAGATTAGGGGATGCGGAGTTTGGGGGATTGGGCTTTGAGGGAATGGAAAAGCGGTTTGTAAAGAGTGGGTTAGGATGTTGTAGCTAGCTCTGTACCTTGGCATGAAAGTAACTTTTCGCGGCAGGCATGTACATTGCAATAAGGACGCAGAGAGAGGTCACAGAAAAGACGAGAGCTCCGAATACCTCTGAACTTTCTTCTCCGCTGTATGTAGATTTGATCCTCAAAAAGCCATCCCAGAACAAAAATCCCGAGAAACATAGACCAAAAACACTCAATGCAACTGAAGCCCAACGGGCCCAGCGGTGACCTAAGGCCACACCCAATGCAAAGGCTAGTAGCATCGACGCAAACGCCGCAGATTTGAGGCCAGAAGCGATCTGTGGCAAGCGGTATCGAGGGAAAAAACTTTCCCAACTCATCGCCGCGAAGGCAAGTGCCAACCAGCTATCGAAAACAACGACATAACCCACACAAAAGCCCCTCCATATCTTCTTCCAGACGGTTTGTCTCTTGCTGTCGGTTTGCACTATCACAGTCTAAACTCAGCTTACCGAATGGAGTTATCGACAAGCCGTGCTGGGTTTCTATGGGTGGAGACGCAACGAGGCATGATCGTGGGCGAGGGGTGTCGCGCACGATCATGCCGGTGGGGCAGAGTTGTTGGGGTGCATCCCTCAGGGGCTAAAGCCCGATTTTGAGGGGGTCAAGCGGCGGGACTGAAGCCCCGCCCTTTCAAAACCGCTTCGCGCTGTGGCGGGCTGATGTTTTGCCCGCCTTTGGCTTAGCGCTTGGACTTGCCGCGGGCAGCCTTCTTGATCTTGGCCTTGTTCTCGCCGCGGGCTCCGGCACGTGGGCCCTTTGCGGGTGCTGCCTTGCGTGCTGCGCGCTTGACCTTCTTGCGCTCGATCTTATCGGTGATGCTGGTGGTGTTTGCCATGAGTCGGTGCCAAACTTTCTAAAGAAAAATAAACAAGGTTTGCTTGTTTTTTGAAATGTCAGCTACAGGCGTTCCAGCTGGGCGAACTTCTCCACCAGCTTCTTAATGCCGTGCTGTTGAAATTGTACTGTAATCTTCGCGTCATCTCCGTCTCCTTCTCGCTGAAAGACGGTTCCCTCGCCATATTTGGGGTGGCGGACGCGGGAACCCTTCTTGAGGCCGGTCTTTCCGGTGGGTTCGGGGATGTCTAGTTTGGGACCGGCGACCTTGTGGCCCCGAGCGGCGAAGAAGCTGGCGATGTTGTCGATGGAGCCGGCGCCGGAGATGGACTTGGAGCCGGGAGCGACGTGGGTGGAGGAGAACTTGGTGGAGGACGGGGCGGAGGCGGTGGCTGTTTGATCCTCGTCTTCGTAGCTGTAGTGGCGGTCGCCTGAGTCGGAGTCGGGGGTGCGGCCGTAGCGGTTTTTCTGCGGATAGGGGGTGGAGTAGCTGCTGCCGGAGAACTGGGGGCGGGCGGCGGGGCTGCCGAGGTCTTCGATGAGGTGCGAGGGGATTTCTTCGAGGAAGCGCGAGGGGAGGCTCTGCTCGGGCATGTCGGAGCCGTAGCGGCGGCGGTAGCGGGCGCGGGTGATGACGAGGGTGTCCATGGCGCGTGTCATGCCGACGTAGCAGAGGCGGCGCTCCTCTTCGAGGCCGTTGGGGTCGATGAGGGTGCGCGAGCTGGGGAAGAGACCTTCTTCCATGCCGGTGAGAAAGACCAACGGAAATTCGAGGCCTTTTGCCGCGTGGAGGGTCATGAGGGTGACACGGGCGTCTTCGTTGTAGGAGTCGGCGTCCGAGACGAGGGCAGCGTGGTCGAGGAATTCGGCGAGGGTTTCGCCGCGCTCCTGGGCGTCCTGGGCGGCGTTGTTGTCGGTGGTGTTTTCGGCGGCGAGGGTGGAGGTCTCTTCGCTCGGGCCGAAGTCGAAACCGAAGTTGAAGCTGGTGTCGAAGGAGGTGTCGGGTTCT
>JBDTDX010000244.1:0-11459 GCA_039922815.1 Granulicella sp. | reverse complement strand
AAAGACATACAGACTCAGGAAAATCTAGCTACCTCGGTCACGTCCATTTCTCATATAATCGCGGTGAATTATGATTATCTATGTAGCCGGTAAGACGCGATATTGGAGCCAACCATGCTGAATCGTCGAAGCTTTATGCAGACCACCGCCGCACTCGCCGTGATGTCCGCACTACCCGCTCTAGCCGATACCCGGCTACCGATCCGCATGGCGGTTGAGTACAACATGCTGCCCGAGACGATGTCGATTCTGCAGCGTTTTCAACTCGCGAAGGATTGTGGGTATGAGCAGATCGAGTGTCCAACGGCCACAACGCAGGCCGATGCAGATGCCATTAAGGCTGCTTCGGAAAAAGTTGGACTGCCGATTCACTCTGTGATGAATATGGATCACTGGAAGTACCCGTTTAGCTCCTCCGATCCGGCAGTGGTGGAGAAGGGTCTAGCGGGGGCGCGCACCTCCATTCGGAATGCGCATCTCTGGGGAGCTACGACGGTGCTGCTGGTACCGGGTGTGGTGAATGCCCAGACGTCCTATAAGGACGCATACGTACGTTCGCAGGCTGGCATTCGCAAGCTGATCCCGCTAGCAGAAGAGTTGAACATAACGCTTGCGCTCGAAGAAGTCTGGAACAAGTTTCTACTTAGTCCCCTGGAGTTTGCGCGCTACATCGACGAATACGACTCGCCCCACATACGCGCCTACTTCGATGTGGGCAACGTCGTACTTTACGGCTACCCGCAGGACTGGATTCGGACGTTGGGCAAGCGCATTGCCAAGTTACACATCAAGGACTTTTCGTTCCGGCGGGATAAGGCCAGCGGTGATACTGTGGCTCGATGGGTGTCTCCCGGCGATGGCGATATCGACTGGATTGCTGTCTATGGTGCTCTGAAAGAGGTTGGCTATCACGGAACAGCGACGCTCGAACTCAAATCCGGTGACGCTGACTACCTGAAGGAAATGCGACGCCGGTTTGCTCTCATTCTGACTGGCGAGATGCGTTCCAAGGCTTAGTTGGAAGGCCTTACGGCCGCCCGCAGAGTTCTGGATGCGGGAGTTACATGTCGTCACATGCAATGCAGAGTTAGAATCATGCAACTGACTATGCCTGTCATAGTATTATTCCCGTCATGCGATTGACTCGTCTCAGTATTCTTCTGACGGCCAGCCTGGTTTCTCTGGCTGCTCTCGGGCAAGCACCCAGTACCCAACTGCCGGAAGGTGCACACCGAGAAACCGTCCAGCGCGCCTGCTCAGGCTGCCATAGTGTGCAGATGTTTACTGGGCGCAGGATGACCGGGCCGCAGTGGGGAACTACAGTCACAAGTATGATCGGGCGCGGAGCGAAGATCACCGATGATGAATTCGACCAGATCGTCGGCTATCTTGCGACAACGTTTCCTCTCAATAGCAAAGCCGGCACAGACACAGCTACGACGAAGCAAGCCAAGGCTCCGCGCAAGCCCAGCCTGATCGATCAGGCTGGCTCCAACGACAAGCAGGTCATCGATGAAGATGCCGCTGCTCGGGGCAGGACAGTCTATATTGCTCAATGCATCACCTGCCATGGAACGCACGCAAGAGGTGGCAGCCGCGGCGCCGACCTGCTGCGGTCTGTACTTGTTTTGCATGATCGCTACGGCAGCACGATTGGACCGTATCTTGCGCAGGGACACCCCAAGGCCAAGCCGGTGGAACTGACCAAAGAGCAGGTGGTGGATTTGTCTCACTTTCTGCATCAGCAGATCGGCGACACGCTGCGTACGGGACCTCGCCCCATGCTGAATATTCTGGTGGGTGACTCCAAGGCAGGCAAGCTGTACTTTGAAGGCGCTGGAGGCTGCGCGCGCTGCCACTCCGTAACTGGTGATCTGGCACACATTGCCAGCAAGTACGATCCAACCACGCTACAGCAGAAGGTGGTGTTCCCTGAGAACCGCGCGATCACCAAGCAGGGTACGGCTTCGCGCCAACACGGTGCATTGACCGTCACCGTCACACCGCCCTCCGAGGCACCAGTGAGCGGCGAGATATCAAATATCGATGACTTCAATGTCTCTCTGCGAGACCCTTCAGGACGCTATTTCAGCTTCACCCGCAGCCCCGACCTCAAGGTGGAGAAGCACAATCCTTATGCCGCTCATGAGACGCTTCTTGACACCTACACGGACAAGGATATTCACGACGTTGTGTCGTATCTGGAGACACTGCAATGAAGTTTTTTCCGACCTTCTTCCTTGGGCTATTAACTTTTGCTTCCATGCGTGCTGCCTACCCGCAACAGCCGACAGGCGCAGGCCTTGATCCAGCGGTGCTATTGCATCCGACACCGAATTCCTGGCCCACCTATAACGGAGATTATTCCGGCCGACGATTCAGTACGCTGAGTAAAATCAACGACAAGAACGTGAAGTCGCTCAGTCTTGCGTGGCTGTATCAGTTACCCAATATGGGTGATGGTATGGTCCGACGGCTTGCCGGTACACCAGTGGTTGTGAACGGCGTTATCTACATTACTGTGCCCGACCATGTGTGGGCGATTGACGCGCGTACCAGTCGGCCATTGTGGCATTACGAGTGGGCCTCAAAGGGCGGCATTCACCTTGGCAATCGCGGTGTTGGTGTCTCGGGTAATTCTTTGTACTTTGAGACGCCGGACTGTAACCTGGTCGCGCTGAACCTGGCCGATGGCACTAAGCGTTGGAGTAAGTCCATCTGCGATCTGGACCAGATGTATTATGCCTCGGTGGCTCCTCTGGTGATCAAGAACCATGTCATCACTGGCGTCAGTGGGGACGATCTGGACCGCCCTGGCTTTCTCGAAGCGCATGATCCGGAGACCGGTGTGCTGCAGTGGCGCTGGTCGGTTGTGCCCAAGCCGGGCGAACCGGGTTCTGAGACGTGGCCCAATGCCGATGCGATGGCCCACGGCGGCGGCATGACCTGGATCTCACCCACTTACGATCCGGAGCTAAACCTTCTCTACGTCGGCACGGGCAATCCGCAGCCGGTAATTGCAGGCAGTGGACGGGATGGCGCCAATCTCTACACGGAGTCGATCGTGGCTCTCCACGCGGACTCTGGAAAGATGGCATGGTATTTTCAGCCGTCGCCGCATGACACGCACGACTGGGACGCAGTGCAGACACCAGTTCTGTTCGACGGAGAAATGGAAGGCAAACCGCGCAAGCTACTGGCCCAGGCAAGTCGCAACGGCTGGTTCTTCGTGCTGGATCGTGAGACAGGAAAGAACTATGTCAGTTCCGAGTTTGTGAAGACGAACTGGACCAAAGGCGTAGACGCGAAGGGGCAGCCCATACCCAACACTGCCAAGGAGCCGCAGATTGCCGGTGTGCTGGTTGCGCCGGACGCGTCAGGCGGAGTCAACTGGGCGCCTTCTACGTTTAGCCCGCCAACGGGGCTGTTCTACATTAACGCCACGCAGTCGTATTCGATGTTCTATATCACTGACGACAGCGACAAACCAGAAGGCTGGGGGGGGCATGAGAGCGGCCACTTTTCCCAGGCGATGCTGCAAGCCTTGGATTATCGCACCGGCAAGATTAAGTGGAGCCACAAGTGGGAGACACAGGGCGGCGGAAGTGGCCTGCTTTCTACTGCGGGGAATCTTGTGTTTGCGGGAGATCCGAACAACAATCTTGTCGCGCTCGACGCGACCACCGGTAAGCCGCTGTGGCATGCCAACCTCAGCACAGCAATGGCAAACGGACCAATTACCTACGAACTGGACGGCCACCAATACCTGCTCGTCGGCGCGGGGGACAAGCTTTTTTCCTTTGTCATGAACTAGATCTTGAGCATCGTGAAACAGGATCAACGCCAAGCCACCTGGCTGCATTTGTAAGCTAGCGATCCCTCTCAATGTTTATTGAGAAGATCCTTCCATTAGTGGGCCGGGCATGTGTGTAAATAACTAGCTGCTCCTAGACGACTCAGGGCAATCGCCAAACCATGCTGTGAGGCACTTGTGGGCTGCACCTCTTTCAAAGTGCAGCCCACATAAATTCATCCAAGGGACAATTCAGGAACGATGTAAGCCAAGGGTCTTCTCTTTAGAATACGAATGCTCCCTGGAATGAAATCTGACGCGGCTTGGCAATTTCCAGTGAATTGAAAGTACCCGCCTGGGTTGTAAACTGGTTTCCCCCGGCAACCGATATATTGCCACTTGGTGGCATGAAATAAGGATGGTTGAAGATGTTAGAAATCTGTGTCACAAAGTTGAACTCAACACGCTCCGTGATGGGCGTTGTTTTAATCAGAGAGACGTGCGTCACGTAGAGGTGTTGACTCTCGATGCTATTGGGCAATGCATTGCCAAAACGACCTGTCTGAGGTACTGCAAATGCAGCGGTATTGAACCAACTGGTCTTACTCTTGCCGCCTGAGACGTTATTGGGATCTCCAATGCGGTCAGGCAGGCCGCCAGATGTTCCGGTGTGTGAAGGATCAGATCCTGTAAATGCTGGTGAAAACCATTTCCCCGAACCTAAATAGGTCATTGCATTCGATGACCATCCACCAACAACTCTGTCTACGATGCCTCCACTGCTTGACATATAGCGATGGCCTTTGCCAAACGGAAGACTCCATACCGCGCTGACGGAAGCATAGTGTCTTTGTGTAGCTCCATCGTTTGCCCAGTGACTTAAAACATCGTAAGGATTTTCGGTATCCAAGTAGTTCGCAAGATTTCGCGTAAGGGAGTAACTTGCGTTGAATGTTAGTCCACTCACACGGCGCTTGGCTGCGATTTGCAGGCTGTCATATTTTGCGCTTCCGTCAAAGCGAAGAAGCGTCGCTTTGACGAACTGGGGATAGGGCCTCCTGCTTGCTGTAAAGGGTACTGCGCTCGGAGCCGGCAGATTAACGTTCACGGAGTAGTTAAGGCCCATGGTATGAGAGCCCACGTAGGAAGCCCGTAGGCCAATCTTAGCGATTTCTCGTTCATAGGTGACGCTATACTGCTGGATTCTCCCATGCGCGATTTGTCGTGGATAGCCGCTCACGCTCTGACTGGGTATCGTGGCCGAAGCAGTGCTCGATGGGTAGGGATTCGGAAATGACAGACTTGTAGACGGGTCAGATGGGACATGCTGGTAGATCTGACTAATTGAGAATGGCCCAGTCGAACCTAATTGAGGGTTGATAGGCAGAAAGCTCCCCAGAGATGCAGCATTATCGAAGCGGGAGGTATAAAGGCCATAACCTCCGCGGATTACCGAGTGATCGGACAGTTGGTAAGCCACCCCAATACGCGGGACTATGTTGCTCTTATCCACAATCGCTCGTACATCGCCCGACTTCACCGTAATCGTGGACGGATACAGTGCACTGACTTTCGATAAGGCTGCGGGGTCAACAATTACGTTCCCAGTTGATGGATCCCAGTTGTATATCAGGTGGTCAGCCGCGTTTGGCGTTCCATAGATGTCCCAGCGAACACCATAGTCGATGTTGAGTTTGGGCGTGAGCTTGAATGAGTCTTCGACATAGAATCCGTATTCCGCGAGCGTCTGCTCCCTGTTGCCAAGCGGGGTGGTTCGCTGACTGGTTTGCGGGAGCCCCAGGAGGAAATCGGCGTATGAACTTCCTGTTACGGATCCGTCTGCACTTCCTGTTGAGGAGCCATCGAAGTTAAAGGTTCCATAATCGGGGATAACACCATAAAAGTTCGAGAACCTTTCTATACTTCCCCCAAACTTCACTACGTGACGACCAACCTGCCAGGTTATGGAATCATTGAGGCTGAGAATGTGATTGTTAGCCTTGACGCCGCCAGCAACATTGCTAAGTGCAGTCAAGCCAGCAATGGTAATGGATGGAAACCCTTGCCCCGTCAGTCCGCTCGGATTCGCCCCCTGAAGGCCTGTCAGTGTAAGCACCTTACTGCCATCGGCAGGTGTTTGGCCACCCTCGGGCTGCCCGTCTCCTATGTAGTCCGTAGAATACCCAAACCTGAAATTGTTAAGCAGTTGAGGAGTGAAGATGTGTGTGTCCCCTGCCGCCCACTGTGAGTTGCGCCTCACTCGAGTCCAAATCAAGCTCGGAAGACCGTTATCCAGTACATAAGGAGTTACGCGCGTCAGCCAGCGCGCAAAGATCGTATTGTTTTTTGTAAGGTTATGGTCAATGCGGCCCATCGGCCAGTCGCCGCGATAGAGATCGCTATTGAATGGAAAATGAAACGCATAATTGTTGACTGGTGACGTGTTCCCGGCGATGTTGGGGGCAGGGAGATAGTTATCCTGAAACGCCTTGGCAACAGGGCTAATGCGATTCGCCGGGATCGTATTGTTGGCAAATGGCAACCCCGTAGTCGGGTCGATGATTGTCGTGGAAAAGACACCATTCCGCCAATTGACAGTCGGCACACTCGCGCGATATGCAGTGCCAAGCGGAATCCGCTGAGCAAACCATTGCGCATAGAAGAACGTTCGGTCTCTCCATATGGGCCCCCCGCCCTCCAGGTTCCATTCATGTTGGAGATATGGAGTTTTTTGAGTGTCGAAGTAGCCTTCGGCGTTGAATACCGAGTCATAAATTCTATAACTCGCGCTTCCATGAAACATATTCGTACCGCGCTTTGTTACCTGGTTGAACTGTACCGGCACCGCACTTTCCGCGGGGGCATTAAACAAGGTAGCAGATACTTCTGCGAAGAGATTGGCATTGTTGTTCTGTTGGCCTTGGAGATCGTTCGGAATTCCGTCGGCAGTCTGTGTCTGCTGCGACTGGTTTTGGCCGTTGACCACTGGGAATGTTCCATTTCCACCCTGCACGCCGGACAGTGTCGTCAGCAATGCGTAAGTCGTTGGATAGATTGTTACCTGTGGTGATTGGTCATGCTGTTTTGAGCTGAAGGTATCTGAGATGGTTGCTGACTCAGTCGATATGACAGCGGCACCAGCAGAGACCGTGATCTCCTGAGTGGCTGCTCCAATAACGAGTGGTGCATCCACTCGGCGAATCTGTCCGCTATCAAGCAGGATATTACTCGCGATAAACACCTTAAAACCAGAGGCGGTACACCGAAGCTCATAGGTGCCTGGCTTGAGTTCAGCGAATTCGAAATCGCCATTCGATGTAGAGGAAGCTTGTCGTACAACTTGCCCCGTAGCCGGTTCCAAGAGGTTGAGTTGGGCCCCCGGAACCACTCCACCTGATGCATCCGTCACAGTTCCGCGCAGAACAGCATTAACTGTCTGGGCAGATACGGAGATGTTAAATGCAAAGCTTAGAAGGGCCAAAATTGCCAAGGAGCAGAAAAGACTAATAATCTGAGCCCTGAGTAAATTTAAATGACGGAAAGAACTCGGTCTATGTCCCAGGTACATGGAGCCTCCAGATGGCGCGAGCGCGAAGTGTGATAAAGACCAGGAAGTGCTATAGATCCGGAATGCAAGCTAGTCTATGCTGCTTTTCCTTTCTACACAAGTAATTTATAAAATGTTTTGTAAGCGTTTTAGAACGTTTACTCTGACTTCTGCTCAGTGGCAAAGATTCCCTCGACATCCGGCATTACTCAGCTGAAGAATGGTTCTGCAATTCTCAAGAGCGGATGCATTATGTGTGGCATCGAAGAGGCGTGCCGACGGATATGACTAATCCGCCTGCTGCTCCGCTCTAAAATGTGCAACGCGAAATAAACATAACCGACAATCTAAACGAATAAAGCAAGAAGCCACTCCGCGTAGGGGGTTCCTTCCACTTTGTGCCGATTCCAATCGCGAGCGTCCGGAACTGAACCGGATGCTCGATCAACTGCGCGAAGGCGACATCGTCACCGTCTTGAAACTCGACCGACTGGCCCGTTCCACCCGCAACCTGCTCGAGATCGTCGAAACAATTCGACAGGCCGGCGGCTTCCAATCCATCTCCGAACCCTGGGCAGATACCACCGCACACGCGGGAACCGGTCGGGCCGACGCTCAGAAGCGTGGCGTGCGATTCGATTCGGACCGCCCAAGAAAATGAACGAGGACCAACGAAAACTAGCCCGGAGGGTGCTCAAGGAAGGGAAATCCGTGCGCGAAGCCGCCAAAACCTTCAGCACCCACCCCGCAGCCCTCTACCGAACCCTCACGCCCGTGAATTGAAAGGTTACTTTGCGGATCATGACACGAGTGTTGGGTTTACCCCTGTTAGAACACGTATGAACCGTTCGATCGCTCGCTTTGTGGCAGTCGGAGAGGACTGGACGTTTTGCTCAGTACAAAGCCCTACAAAATACGTGTAGATCTCTATCCAGCATGTCTCTGAGATGCAAGCGAGAATATTCGTAGGAGAGAATAAATCCCAGATGCCCAGCATTCTCGTTTTTCAGGGTTGTTTTCGATCAAGACCAATAGTGAGAAGATCTGCTATAAGAAGAATCCGCGCCAGCTCTACGGGCCGGACTACAAAGCGAAAATCGCGGCGGCGTCTGTAGTGGAAACGACGGCCTGCTGGAAAGCGTGGAACGATGAAACTGTCACACTCTTCCCACAGCTCTTGGAAATCGACACACTACGTCGATTTCCACATTACGCACCGCACGGAAGAGGTTAACACTCGGACGACGAACGATCGAGACTCTGTTCGCCCGTCGACACACGCATATAGCCGATCAGCATCCGCACTTACCCTCTGCATCAATCTACATTAAGCGGGGTTTAGCGGTCATAGATATTTATATGGCTTTCTGCGAAGAGATGATGCCCCTGGAGGGACTTGGGACGCTGCCTCTCAGCTTTCCATCAAGCCGGGGTTTGTTGGAAAGCCCCAACGTGATCCCTATTGAAGCGTTGACCGATCGGTGAAGTCGCCTAGGTTTGCTAATCGTCAATCGCAGATGAGTTTGGTGAAGATCAGTGTGGCAATTCCCTGTGAGGAAGCCGAGAGAGACACCGGCCTCTTGACACTACCAGGGCGGCCCCATCCTCCTACGTGATGTTCGCATGCATAGAAATCAAAGTTGGTGCCGAGCTCGGCGTGTGTTTGTGTGAGAAACGAAGGGCGAGGTGGTTCGGTCGAGGAAACACTCAGCGGCCTTGCGGGCCACAAACCGCACAGCAAGTATGTGGCATCTCCCCGACACACGGCGCAGAGCGGGTAATCTTGCTCTACATCCAGATCGGCGACAGGAGCGGCCAAGACTTCTTTAAGGGTGAAAGGAGCAAGCATGCAGGAACACTATGATAGCCGAATGCGCCTGCCGCCCCGACATTAGACGAGCCCTGATCAATTCGGAAAATCCCTTATGTAGGTCTTCTGTTCCATTGCTACTCAGACCCATAGCCGGATTACTCGCAACAAACTCGAGGATGCATTTGCATCCCTCCATTGACCCCCTATCCATAACTGTTCGAAAGTCATCAATAACTCCCTGCCGCATCGCTAAGACATTCGACGTTATTTTTGCGCAGAAGCGCGAAGAGATTCTACTACCGACGACATATCTTGTTCGCCATAACCAGATGTTACTGCGTTCTCGAAGAGCGCGCGTGCGTTGGCCGCTGTTGTCAGATCAATTCCGAGTTCGGCGGCCGCATGGTGCGCATACTCAAGATCTTTGGACATCAGTTTGAGAAGAAAGTTTACCGTGTAATCCCGTGCGGTCATTCGTGCAGATAGACCTGCGAGCAATGGGCTTCCCGGCGCTCCACTTCTGAGAACTTGAAGCGCTTGATCCCGATCCAGACCGCTGCGCTCAATCCATACAAGAGCTTCGGCCAGCGATGCTGCTTGCACACCGCATAGGAAATTGTTGATCAACTTCAGCTTTGCACCGGAGCCTACCGGGCCCAGATGAGTCACACTCTTGCCCATTGCCTGAAATGCAGGCATGACCGTAGCAACCGCTGTTTCATCACCACCAACTAGAAAATTCAGTTGAGCGCCTTCAGCGTGTACCCGACTGCCAGTGACTGGTGCATCAATCAACTGCACTCCAGCTTTCGCCGCAAGCGCTGCAAGTTCCATGACCCATGTGGGACTCACCGTGCTAGACTCGACAAGGATCGCTCCTTTATCCGCCGCTTCGAGCGCTCCGTTTGGGCCTGTCCAGACAGCACGTGACGCCGCATCATCGGACAACATTGAGATAATTATCTGAGCGTTTCGGGCTGCATCGGCTGGTGTGTGCGCGATACGTGCGCCCTGGGATACAAAAGGTTCCGATCGGGACGACGTCCGGTTATAAACCGCAAGTGAAAAACCAGCTTTGAGAAGATTGGCGGCCATGCCAACACCCATCGTCCCCAGACCTAGTAAAGCTATCGAAGTATCTTTCATAGTTTCTCTCTGAGTCAGGACAAGGAACTTACACGAACTGGTTTCGTCATCTTGGGTTCTTCATGAATTGGGTTACGAAGCGGACGGCCGAAGCCCTCAAAGCTGACCTCGGCCACATCACCTTCTCGAAGGACAATGCCTTCGCCGAACGAAAGCACGTTCGCGCCAAAAAAGTGTACATGCACGCTGCCCGGCTGGCGATGGGCGTCGAACTTGAAATGATGATGTTCCATGTTAGCAAGGCTGTGGCACATATTGGCCTCACCACTCACAATCGCGCGTTCCCACAATGTTTGCCCATCACGCTCGATGCGTACCCGACCGGAGACATCTGTGAAATCGGCACCTACAATCAACTCAGGACCAAGACTGCACGCACGTAGTTTCGATCCCGCCAGATTGAGGTAGTTGCGCCTCTCGAACATATGGTCCGAAAACTCATTACCGACCGTGATGCCTATCCGCCACGGCACACCTTCTTTGTCGATCACATAGATGCCCGCGAGTTCTGCTTCTTCGCCACCGTCCTCTGCATGACCCGGAATCTCCAGAGCTTCAAAGGGCGCGCGGAGAATCGAGCCGTCGCCCTTGTAAAACCACTCCGGCGCAATGCCGATCTTGCCGGATTCAGGACGCCCTTGTTCCACACCCCACTGGAACATCCGCATGCTGTCGGTCACCGTTTCAGCCTGCTTCGCATGAGCCGTAAGATGCATCGCCTGACGCTCTGTCGCGCTTCCAATATGAGTGAGACCAGTTCCGGCAACCTGCAACCGCGAAGGTTCTCCCGGTACGTCAATTGGAGCGAGAAGTTTCCAGGGCGAGTTGCCGGTGTAAACCTCTTCGTAGGAAATCATTTCGCCAGTGGCAAGCGATTGAGCCGTTTCAGAAAGTGATCTACCGGTGGCAATACAACTTAGTGCGAGCAGGTAGATACTCTCAACCCCTAATAAACATCGCAGGTTGGGCTCTTCAACAAGCGCCACTTGGCGCCGTGATCCATCTGATATTTGAACTAGATGAGTCATTACTTTTTCCTTTACCCTACAACTGTGAAGCGTTTGAGTGACTCTTCATTGATGGTGAGGCCAAGTCCCGGCGTATTTTCATCAAGGTCAATGTAGCCATTTTTCGGAACGGGCTCACCGTCGAAGATATAC
>JBDTDX010000243.1:0-2071 GCA_039922815.1 Granulicella sp. | reverse complement strand
GGAAGCTGGTGATGGAGGCCACCCGCAACGGCTACTTTTTCGTTCTCGACCGCAACACCGGGCAACATCTGTTGACCAGCAAATTCTCGCCGTCGGCGAATTGGTCGCTCGGGATCAACGCCAAAGGGAATCCGATTCGGAATCCGGACCAGGACTCGACGCTCCCCGGCTCGCTGGTATCACCTACCAACGGCGGCGCGGTCAACTGGCCGCCGCCCAGCTACGACCCGCAGACGGGACTGTTCTACGTCGGGCTGCACCAGGGGTACGCGATGTACTACCTCACCCAGACCGACACGCGTTTGATCATGGGTTTGGGGGGCAAGGAAGAGGATCCGGTTGGTGCCTACCCTAGCTCGATTGTCGGCATTGATTATCACACCGGCAAGACCGTATACAGCTATGTTTTCCCAGGTGGGGGCGGGCCAACGGGCCTGCTCACCACGGCGGGGCACCTGCTGTTCTCCGGTGATGGCTCTGGCAATCTGGTGGCCTACGACGCCAGCATCCCAAAGCCGCTGTGGCACGCGCGCATCGGGAATGTGTCCAACGCTCCCGAGACTTATTTGCTGGACGGTCAGCAGTACATCTTGACGGTGGCTGGGGACACGGTCTACTCCTTCCGAATGCCGCAGCGAACGACAAGGGGCAAACGCGCTGCATCTTCCAAGCCTAGTGTTGAATCGACAAATCGGCAGGGAACTCTGCCTTGATCGGGCCGATTGTCGGGCCCGTCTTATCCGAGAGCCAAGGACAATACGACGCTGGCAATTATGCAGGCGCTGCAGGGACTTTGGCTGGATTTGTGGGCGGAGCTGGAGCCCCCCGAAGCGGCATTCAATGGTATAAAGATGCTGCCCGGCTATGCTAAGGCGGCAGTAGTTGGCGATGTAACGAAGCCCATACCCGGAACAACCGTCAGCCCGCTCCAGCGTTTCAACTCCGCCAAAAACATGGGGGGTCAGCTCGATGCTGCTGATGCCACGAACAGCCGCGCTCTTGGGCAATTAACGGATCCTGCGCAGCTACAGGGAACAGTTTGAAGCGGAGACGGTTGCCAAGATTGCTGTACTGTCTCTCTCGCTCGCGGGAGTCGGCCTGGAGCTAGACAGGTAGCATCTCTAGCAATCGTGAGCGGGTCTGGTCCAACCGGACTGCCCCGGATGAGAACAACCAACCCATTCGAGGGTAGCCCCATGGCAGTAACACAGCTAACAGATGTCATTATTCCTGATGAGTTCACTGTGCATATCAGGTGGTGAACTTTGTCGTGTTTACCGCGCCGTGCCAGAGTGGGGTACGGCATAAACTATTCGCGTGGTGGCCCGAAGCAATGACCTGGCAGCACAGACCTTACACTTGGATACAGTACCGAGCGACGATTGCCTTCATAAAATACGCACCAAGGAGAACTACCTATGATTCAACTTACAGATGCGCGGCGGATCATTGCTGCGGCCGAGAAGATGGCAGAAGAGATTGGGCAGCCGATGAACATTGCTATAGTCGACGCAGGGGGAAACCTCATCGCCTTTGAGCGCATGACGAATGCGTGGCTGGGTTCGATCGATATCGCGCAGAAAAAAGCGTGGACGTCGCGAGCGTTCGACATTACAACGAAGGATCTCGGGGCCAACTCACAGTCGGGCGATCAGTTCTTCGGAA
This sequence comes from Granulicella sp., assembly GCA_039922815.1. GTDB lineage: Bacteria > Acidobacteriota > Terriglobia > Terriglobales > Acidobacteriaceae > Edaphobacter. The sequence continues at coordinate 406 of JBDTDX010000243.1, read as the reverse complement.
TACACGCCTCTAACGATGGCAAGGTAATGATCTTTGCTGGTGGAATTCCACTCAAGGTCGATGGCAAGGTAGTCGGAGCAATTGGCGTAAGCGGTGGCTCTGGTGTCCAAGACCATTCTGTAGCTGAAGCGGGCGCGGCGGCACTCTAATGCTTTCAAGTGCACGAAGGTCCCGCAGCGTGATGTTCTGACTCAATTGCTTCGTGGGAAGGACGTACCGGGGTCATCGTCGAATCGATACCGTGCGCCATGGTTGCGCCTCTTATACTTGAGATAGCCGGTGCGGTCGCGGGTTGCTCTGCTCCTGTCGATCTCATACGGTTCGTTTTCGTTACCACGATTGCAGGATATTTGAAATGAAAATCGATTCGTACGAGGAACACCCATCCATGCTGGTAATTGATGGC
>JBDTDX010000242.1:0-16051 GCA_039922815.1 Granulicella sp. | reverse complement strand
CAAGCCGTCTCAGCTCCATTATCAGCAAGGGTCTGGTTCCATACATTCCTAAGCCGAACGTCCCTGGTGCTGGCATTCAAAATAACTATAGCCTCAATCAGGGCACATTCTACAACCTCCACAAGATCGATACGAAGTTTGACTATGTGGCCACAAGCAAGCTGAGAGTCTCGGCTCGTTATGGTTATCAGCCGTTCAATTCACAGCAGGATCCGATCTTTGGACCCATCCTCGGTGGTTCCAGCGGTTCGTGGCCAGCGTTTAGTACGGCTGGTGCCGGTAACTATCAGCAGCATGGCGCTACACTGGCGGTCTCTGCCTCGGCTACCTATGTGGCATCTCCCTCATTAGTCATCGATGCCACCTTCGGGCTTACCCAGGCGCACCAGATCTTGAGCCCCGTACAGGCAAATGTAAAGTACGGCTCAGACGTGCTCGGCATTCCCGGATCCAACCAGGGTACGCTTCCGCTCGCCGGTGGTATGCCCAACTTTGGTATCGCGCAATACGGCGGAAATACGACCTATGGCTACTCTTATCCTCCTCTCGAGTATAAGGACCCAGTCTTCGAGTACGTCGCCAACGTCACCAAAACCGTCGGGTCACACAACATTCGGTTCGGCGAAGACACCATCCGAATTCATGAAAACCACAACGAAATTCGGAACACGATCTTCGCCTTCTCGGGAGGTCTGACCAGCACTCCTGGCGGAGCGTCGCCGAACCCGTATAACGGTGTTGCCGACTTTCTGCTCGGCGCGCCGCAGAATACCACTACCTGGGTGCAGTTTGTTCCACTGCTCACCCTTCGCGAGTGGCAGTTCGGCGTATATGTTCGCGATCAATGGCAGGCACGCCGCAATTTGACCATCAACTACGGCCTGCGCTGGGAGCACTATCCGGTGGCCACACGTGCTGACCGTGGTATCGAATACAACAATCTCCTCACGGATCTCAATAACCCGACCATGGAAATCTGCGGAGTTGGTGGAAACCCTGGCGACTGCGGTATCAAGGTCTCAAATAAGCTGTTTTCTCCGGGCATTGGAATCTCCTACCGTCCGACGACGAACATCGTAGTTCGTAGCGGTTTCGCTCTTTCCCCAATCCAGTACGGCATGGCAAATTCATTGGTGCAGAACTACCCCGCTGAGCAGCAGTACAGTAATGCGGGCGATACCGCCTATGTTGGTGCAACGACCGTCGGACAAGGATTCCCAACTCTGGTACCCCCCGTGATTCCCACTAACGGTAATCTACCTATCCCCGTCGGAACGGCAAACGCCAATACCACCGACAAAAACTTTATCCGTGGTTATGTAGAATCCTGGAACCTGATGGTCGAAAATGAATTAGGAGCGGGATTCGTTGGTCAAATCGGTTATGTTGGAACCCACGTAGTGAATGGCGATGGAACCTATAACTTCAACTACGGAACTCCCGGCGGCGGAGCAGCCAGCCAAAGGCTCAACCTATATGGAATGAGAGGAAGCACGAACGTCTCCCGCGCAACCTATTATGATGAGTACAACGGACTGCAGGCACAGTTGACCCGACGTCTGACAAATGGCTTCTCCATGAAGTTAGCGTATACGTGGTCGAAGGATATCTGGGGTGGTTTCCCAGGAGGTAATCAGATCCTGGTTCCACAGTATAGAAATCTAAACCGTTCGCTCACCAGCGTCGACCGGACAAATAACTTCATAGTTACGGCGACCTACATGTCCCCGTTCGGCAAGAACAAATCTTTCGTGACCGGCGGAGTAGGTGCCTTCATTCTTGGCGGGTGGAGTCTGAACGGAACCTTCAACCATCTTTCAGGAACACCGTTCAGCATCACTGCGGATGCTACCTCCTGTAACTGCCCTGGAAATTCGCAGCGTGCCAACCAGATATTGCCCACTGTCAGGAAAGTTGGCCGTGGCGTATTTGGGACGCAATACTTTGACACAAATGCGTTTGCACCGGTCACAACTGCACAGTTTGGAACAGCAAGCTTTAACTCGCTTCGGGGACCTGGTTACACTAACCTAGATGCGAGCATTACGCGGGATTTTCACATTTGGGAGCGAGTCTACTTCAACCTCAAACTAGAATCCTACAATGTCACCAACACGCCGCACTTCGGCAATCCTGCTGCTAACGTGTCGAATACCAGCCGATCGGGCGGCGTCGTAACCGCTCTTAACGGGTTTGGTTCGATCACCTCCACAGCTCCACTCGGTCGACAACTTGACCAGCGGTATTTCCGGCTGGGCGGTCGCCTGACCTTCTAATACGTGTCGGGCGCTTCACGCTGATTTCTTGGCAAGAAGCGCCTACATCTCAAAAGTTATATAGTTCGACTTATGCCCGCTAATCGGCCCGATGGACACGTATCCGGTTGGCGGGTTTATTTCTGGTCCTCCTGCTCTTGCGGGTTGCAAATTGCATCCGCAAGTTCAGTTAGGAACTGGGGTTCCTGTTCCATCTTGACATCTCTTAATCGCGATGTGTATTCCCTGCTTATGGGCTAGCCCTAGATGCATTTCAACCACGCCAATTAGTTCTCTTCGGAGACTCGCCAGCCCTTATTTTTACACTGCTTCTCGGGCAACTACGCGCTACCTATGGATAGCTTTTAATATTTCCAACCCAACTTATTGCATTCGGAAGCTGGTCAGAGTGATGTCGATGAAAATGGCTAGATGTCTTGGTGGAACGCGCATAGTCAGCTTATTGGTAATAGGCTGTTTCCTCGCGGGCGGAGCCGCTGCCCACTCTGGTACTTAGGCCTCCGTGGTTTTCGCACTTCGTGGTCCGAGCTTTGTCCCGGATACGAAGTTCGAGGGAGCCAGTAAGCCGCTTACCGTAATTTGGTAGCTCAGTTGCAGGAGTCTCACCTTTCGGAGTCCGACGAGTACCATGGGGAGGTCATCCCGTACTATCCAGCGCGGCCTGCACCGACCAACGAGAACAATCTGTATAGGACGTTAGCCCAGATTTTGTTGCATAACGATTTGGCAAAAGGAACGAAGGAGCTGAGTCGACAGAGGGCTCAGAATCCCCGCTTCGCCCTGAGTTTTACACAACACTCGGAGATGCGTGGTCAAACACCGGGGTGCTAGAGAAGGCTGCAGACGCGTATGAACAAGCCTTGCGGCTTAGAGGTGATTATCTTGTTGCTCTTAGTGGCTTGGCGCGTATTCAATGGCAACAGTGAGACGTGGAACGAGCAAGGATGACGCTCGATCGGGCGCTTCATGAAAACCCACTTGAGCCAAACATCTTACTTCAATACGGTCTTATGGATGCCCAAAGCGGCAAGCGCGAGGAGGCCTTGGTGCGATTACAGAAGGCCATCGAGATAAACCCCGACCTCTCGGAAGGTTATTTCAACCTCGCCAATCGTTTTGTGCAGACTGGCAGGGCAGACGAAGCAGAGCCCCTACTCGCCCGCGCACTCGTGATCGAGCTTTTACGATGCAACTGCATATGATCTGTTGGGCCAGGTAATGGCGCGCAAACGAGATATGGCGGCCGCGCTATATAACTTCCAGAAGGCAGTTCATCTTCGCCCGGGTTATCCGCTATACCTATATGACTTGCCCTGGGTCGCACACAAGCAAATCAGTACGAAGAAGCGAAGACCCAGATTCAGGCTGCTATTCAAGCAAATCCAAACTATGCCGAAGCGCACGAAGTACTGGGTGCACTTTACGAAAAAGAGAAACAGCTAGAATCAGCGATCAATGAATATCAAAAGGCGATTGCAATCCGCCCGGAATGATGAGGGTCCAACTTAACCTTGGTCTCCTGTTGTACTCACAGGGGAATCGGAACGAAGCAATCAGGCACCTGCGAATCGCAGCAAGAGATTCCAACCTAGCCATAGCCGGTCCGGCGAAGCAAGCCCTTGAAAGGTTTGAAGTGAAGTAATTCCGATTTTCTCTATCTCCAGTGAACGGGGAAGTTGTTTGAAGCTGGAATTCCCTAGCTCACGCGTGGCACAGCGGCTCGCCGTGTTCGTGCGCAACCGTATGTATTTACCTCTGTGGAGAGTTTTTCATCGCTCCAATGATGAGGCCCAAATCCGGACCCTCGATGCAGCTACGAATGTTGCAAAGTTCTCTCTGTGAATCTTAGGCTTCCGACGTTCGGCGATGTTGTGGTGTCTCTCTGAACAGGGGGCTCGGTTTGGACGACAGCGAGCCCATCTCCTTCGATGCAGCGGAGGGAGACCGCTGTTGAACTACCCCGTGGTATAGGCACGGAGGCGACTAACCTTGGAGCCCGGAGAGGTACCGAGTCGATGCTGCGATGTCACCAGCGTTGTGGCAGTGTGATCCCCCGGGCTCCTTGTTTATCTACGTGCAGGTGGGAGCTATAGTTCGATCGCAGCCGATCGCTATTTGGCCGCGACCACACCATGTTTCTGACCCCAAAAGATATAGAGTCCTCGTTTAGTGGCTGTTACGATGTCCATAATTCCATCACCGTTCAGATCAAGCGCCAGCACAGCATCGCCCACACCGGAGTCATTGTGGATCAGCTCGGGCACCAGCCTCGCTCCGCCAGGAGCCTTCGGATCGTGAACTGTCTTGTACCAATAGAGGACAGGTGCCCCATAGACGTCGGGATCTAGAAAGTCGTCTTTATGAGAGAATTGCCGCTTCCCAACGATGAAGTCCGGGATGCCATCTCCATCCACGTCCGCGACGGCTGATCCATGCAACTCGGAAAAAGTCACACCACCCGCATTCAGAGTGTTGTGGTTATCCATTACCATATGTTCGACGAAGGAGATATCCCCGTTGGGAGCCCGCTTCTGCTCAAACCATGCTAAACCAAACCCGTGGGCTTCAAGGCCAGTAACCACATCGGGCAAGCCGTCGCCGTTTACGTCATAGACACCTATGGTGGCGCCGCCAGGGCCGATTCTACCCCACCGACCGAACGCTTCCGGGTGGTATTTCCATAAGATCTGTGGAGTATTAAGGGCAGGTTGTTCCCACCAACCGTCCGCGCCCACAATATCCTTTCGTCCATCTCCGTTGATATCCCCGACCCCTATTCCATGGGCGGGCCAAGCGCCAAATTCAGATATTGTATGGACGATCCAAAGTCCCGTAGGATTTGCGGGATCAGGCTTCGCATAACGCACGAAACCGTCTGCAATATAAACCAACTCCGGCTTTCCATCGCCATCGATATCCTCTAGTTGCGAAATCTCGCTTTGCATGGTGGGCACAACCCGATACTGCTTCCATCTCCTTGAGGAGTTCCCGGGATTGACGTAGAGCACCGCCCCGTGGCCTAAATTGGTTGCAACTACATCTTCCCAGCCGTCGCCGGTGAAATCGTATGCGTGTTGTACCCACACAGAGTACTCAGTTGATGGGTTAAAGGTTCGGGCTGGATAGATCTCTCTCGACTTAGTGAAATCAGGCCCGTAATACATGTAGGCACCTGAGATCAGATCCAACTTCCCATCATGGTTGAAGTCCGCGGCCGTTGCGGTCCAGTTGTAATAAAACGGGGTTAGCCGCTGAATTTTGAATCGGCTGCCGATCTGCTCGGTGGGTTGAACCCGCATGGCTATATCCTTGTAAGAGACTGCCTTGAACCGCACCTGGCTGCCCGCACCGACAAAGAGCGCAACTGGCCCGAATTCGTCCAGATCATCATTGGCAGTAGCAGCGCTGACATCTCGGATATTGTCATTCAAGTAGCCGCGCACGATGTCTTCATCGAGCAAGGCTTCCATCTCATTCCATCGGCCGCCTCGGAGGCCTCCTCGCGGGCGCATAATAGGCAGCGAGCCGGGACTTCCCTGATTCAAGTTTCTAGGCGCGTCTAGAAGGGCGGTCGGATCCGCCTGGGGGGGGGCAAAGCGAAACTGCCCTCTCGCGTCACGCAGCTTTTCGTGAGCTATCAAGTTGCCACTGGCGTCCAAGGTGAGGTTCTCGGCCTGCAACTCGTTACCTCGAACCGATAGATAAGTTCCTCGAATACCGCTCGCCGTGTTTGTCATGCGCAACAACACGCCGGTATCGCAGGTACCCGTGCATTGAAACGCAGCGTATACGCCTATGTCTTGAAAGGAGTGGTCGAGCACGAGCAGGCCGGAGCCTGCAGTTCCGTTTCCTACAATTTCTCCGTTCTCGGCACGCCATTCAGCTTTACCTACGACGTGCCATCCAGCAAGTGTGGACCCGGAAAACTTTGAGTCGGGAACAAAACTTGGCCCGTGCAGGGCGGAAGAATCATCGGCGGCGGGGACGCTCTGAGCTTCAGTAGTTGCTATTAGCGAGAAACATGTCAACAAACCTAATACGATGATGCTGCTTCGACCTGCCATCATTAATTACCTCGTTCGTGTCACTTTGGGGGTTGAGACATACGGTGACCACCAGCGAACCTGATATCGTTTACGCCGAGTTCCCTTATGAACAAAATAGACGCCGCAAAGCGCATCAAACGCCGCTCCGAAAGGATAAATACATTGTGAGGAACTTCATTGTCAATAGTTAGTTATCGGACTAGTTCCACATAGAACTGATTGGAGCCTCTGATATTCCTATGGGAGATGCTATCTGGTCGTGCTAAACCAAAAAGCGTCGGCGGATTTGATCTGCACATCAGCCGGCGTTTTTGACAGCCAAGTGGGAGCGATTCGCTTAGAAGGTCAGCCGACCTCCCAAGCGGAAGTATCTGGGATCAATCTGCCTTCCCAACGGATTTAGTGCGGTCATGGTGCTGTAACCACCCAAAGACGTGAAAACGCCGTTGCTAATGCTTTCCGACGATGTTGGCCGACGGATCAGCAAAGTGTGGCGTATTTGTCACGTTGTATGACTCCAGCTTGATTGTTGAGGTTAAGACGCTCCCACACATGGAAACTGCGCGCCACGCTGGCATCCAGGTTGGTCGCCCCCGGGTCCGCGCACGGAATTATAGTTTGCGGTCCCATAAGTATTTACGACCGGTTGAGCGAATGCAGAGGGATCGAAGTAGAAAGTCCCAAAAACGCCTCTGCTAACGTGCGCAACGGTCGCTTTGACACGATCCGCAGGAGGAGAGTTACCGGGACAGTTGCAGAATGAACCGTTGGGTAACGCTGAAAGGCGTACCTGATATGTGATAGAAGGTCGAGTTAACCGACCAGCACCCAGCGATTGCAGCACCAATTCCGCGAGTAAGAAAAGGTTTGTTTTTGCCAAACGGCAGTTCGTAGGTGGTGTTTAGAATGAAGTTGTGAGTTCGGTCCGAAGCAGTGCGTGAACGGTCAGTTCTTTGTAGGCGGGATCCAATATTGCGGTGCCAGGGAAGCCTCCCTGCATGTCTTTCGACCATGTATAAGCAAGTTTCATGGACGGATCGGAGGAAAGTCGTTTGGTAAGCGCTGCTTGTAGAGAGTTGTACTTGTCATAGGTGGCGGCCGTAAACACGTTGGTAGCGCCTGTAATGAACACCGGAGCTAAGTTCAGCCTCTGGCTCGCCGCGCCGCCTCCCTTCGTTCCGTAGTTGACGTTGATTGATCCATTCTGGTTGACTACATGGTTCCTATATACCAACCTGGGCATCAAAGCCGCCCGACAGTTTCTTCTGGACCATCAGACTGCAAGACTGTATGTAACCTCTGACGTAGTTCTTTGGGTTGGTATTTGCGTTCGCAGTTCCTCGGGGGATGGCCACGGTACCGGTCGCTAATGGCCGGGGCCGGAAGAAGGGGAATCCCTCGGAGACGGTGCCCGCGGGCACATAGGAGTTGGCTCGAGTGGCGGTATATTGCTGCTCCGCTGGAAAGTTTTGGGCAACGGCCTGAGCCATGGCGACCTGGGCGTGAGACAACGAAAATCCTGCACGAACCAGCAAATTAGGGGCAGGCCTGTATTAGATTCCTACCTGGGCGAAAACAGCTTGTTCGACAGGGATATTCCACAACCACCAGGATTGCCGCCTATACCGCATATCTGCATGGTGGGATTGGTGAGGTCAGTCAGCAAGTTATTGTATTCAATACCACGCCCGTCGCTAGTTGGAACGGGACAATGCTCCCAGCGCACGCCGTAGTTGATGGTGAGGTTATGGGTAGCCTGCCATTGATCGCGTGCGTAGACTCCAATCTGCCACTCACGAAGGGTAAGTTGAGGATCAATTTGCACCCAATTGCTTTTATACTGGGCCTGTCCCAGCAGGAAATCACCCACGGAGTTGTATGGATTGACGGCAGCTCCGCCGTTGAGAGCCGTGATGCCGCCGGAAACGTGAAGATTGTATTGCGAATCTCCTGGTGATTGATTTGCAAGCCATAATATCGGTACCGAAGCGGAGATTATGCGGACCTTTGGTCTTGGTTGCGCTCGCCACGTACTCAAAGATGTGATCCTTGTACCGAGGGGGGTAGGAATACCCGAAGGTCAGGTTGGTCGTTGACCCACCGTAGTTTACGATCCCGAAGTCCGGCATCCCCCAGCGAGAGGCAAGCTATACTGGTTCGCACCTGGAATGCCCAAGACATCTCACTCGTACTTCATATTCGCCTGCGGAGGGGAGAGGATTTGGTGCGCCTGGGTGATTCCAAAGGTAGCGTCGAATACTAGGGATGGAGTTGCAACATAGGTTGCAGATGCGGACACGGCCAATGTAGCGCCGTGCTGTAAATAATTGCCGGCACATGCTGCGCTGAATGCAGGCCAAGCCGACGATGGAGCCGAACTGTGTCTGAGCGTTTGTCCGGTGAGAACTAACAGCAAAGACAACCATAGGAGCGAGCGCGGCGGTATTTGATTTGAGACTGAAGGAACGAAGCCTTTTACTTGCGAGCACGTTTGAAATACGTAGGTTATTGTGGATAACTTAGTCACCACCCTTAAATATTAGTTCCAATATGAACTACAGCTCTGGAGACACCGTTCATTGGCGATCCAAATTCGACGCTATCGTCCTTATGGAATCTCCTCTTGCAGGAAAGACCGCGCATAGCCGGAGCATAGGTGTTCTGAAAGCATGGAGGAACGGTTGGGACGGTTGCCTGAGAAGATCATCCATCATTTAGATGGAGGTGGGGTTAAGGCTACTTCCAATCAGCTATTTCAAGCTTTCTGACCTCTGTAAGTCCATTACGCAGGATTCTCGTCGCATATATCAACGATGAGCGCGCGATTCGGCGCACTCGAAGCCGCTAGGGCAATGAACGGGTCAAATCAGATTGCTATCGTCGGTCACGTCGGAAGCACAGAGATCATTGACATGATCAAGGATTGCGAAAGTCCGGGCATTGGAGTTGTCTCTTTCAACCCTGACCGTTACGGCACCAACTTTTCAACTTTGCGCTGCCAATTGTTGAAGGACAATCTGCCCCCCGGACAGTATGTATCACACAAATTAATCAGCCGAGCGACGAGTCGGCGCACGACAAAGGTCGGTTGAACTACAAACTATATAACAGTCATTTCCCTTGCTTAGTCAACTGTCCACGCCAGCGGCCTCTCGCACGTCACATGCTTACCACGCTCAAGCGAGTGCATAGTCATCTCGTAGCGGAGAGCGTTGGTTGAGGAGATCCGCACTTCATTGATCTGATTAGCTCGCGGTAGTCCCTTGCTAAGCAGTCGCGCCCACTTCATTTTGCGATTTCCACGGGAGAAAAGGCAGCTCCGAGAACTTCCAAATTTCAACACCTCTCAAGAGTAAAACCATTACTCATATGAATCTATTTGATTACAGAAACTGATAGAGGATGTCACGATGGCTGACACAATTGTTCTTAACGTGCAAATTAAACGAAGGTGGCACGTGATGAATACCTAACGAGAAAATTTCCGGTCTTTGCTCGGACCAACCCGGCAGGAGAAGGGTGCCTGACCTACGAACTGCATCGGGACCCAACCAAACGGCAACATGTTCACGTTCTATAAGCAGTTTTACAAATCAGGTGGCCCTAGATGAGCACACTACGGCCCCTTTTCCGAGAGTTTCTAGTTATCGAGAAACAGATGATCCTGTCGCCCGACAAACTGTGACGCGGTGGCAAAAGTATGCCTGATGTCCGAACGGAAAGAACGAAGAAGTTTTTGAAGAAGGCACCCCAAGAAGATAGCGTTCGGAAACTTCAGCACCCTCGTTCAGAGCGATATTCCACCTTAGCACCACTATATTGAAGTGGTGGTGCTGCCACTTCAGCGCTCAGATTTGCATTTTCCATCAAGCCACCTTCTTACTCCGTTAGCCGTGAACGAATCGGAGAATGCTGAAGCGTGGATAGGTCTTCGTCATTATGTGTATAGAAGGCATCATTGTTGTCTGAAATTCTACGGAGGCTCGAGTCGGGCCGGAATTTGCGGCAATAAGATTCCAAAACAGCGGACGCCCATCGATGCTAATACTGTACCAGGTATGTTCAAAGCCCCACAGACGCTACGTTCAGGTTCTCCTGGAACTACAAAGATTGGGTGGAAAATTAGGTCGTCGAGTCATTTGAATATCATGTCGACAGTTCGCTAAGCCCAGCGAAACAGTGGACAACCCAAGTGAAAGAGACTGGAGGATAAGAATTCTCCAAACTTCAGGATGGGCTGAAGGATGTGTGGACTTTTTTCTGTAACGCTTGTGCACCAGTTTCATCAACCGAGTTCAACCGCTCAGCCTTGATCCGTGTCGAACCATTATATTCTCTTGAGTTCCCATTCGAATTCTAGAATTCCCTAAAAAGAAGGACGGGTAATAAGCTCATATTTCATTATATGCGTAAGCAAACAAACCGATATTTATACACACGAAGTTTTGATAAGAGCCACGCTAACGCTAGCCCTTGTAAGGAAAACGGCGCGATCTCATCGCCCCCAGACATCGCGTTTCTGAAAAGCACTCTTACTCATTGCCTGAATGCTAGAGTTCTTAAGGGAACTCTCTAATAATTTTCGTTGACAGTCCACGCAGAAAGTATATTTACTGTTTTGGCTGCTCAAATTGCGATTTGACTTGCGAGGCCCGGTTCGAATTCATATGGGAATTACGATTTCTGAATACGACGGTCCCTAGCTCCAGTTCTTAATGAATCTACAGCCTCCACACTTCCTCACCAGGTGTAAATCAATGTTGCAAAACTACAGCTCGAAATGGATTTTAGGACTTGGTCTCATACTGGTCTTGAGCGCGGGGGGTTCGGCCACTGCTCAAACGGCTGGCGGAACAGCTCTTCCGGATGGGAAGGGTAAGTCTGAGTTTCAGCGTGTGTGTGGCACTTGCCACAGCGTTCTGATCGCAACAACGCAGCACATGTCGCAAGAAGAGTGGACCGGTGTGGTCAACGACATGGTTGCACGCGGTGCCAACGGCTCTGCCGATGACCTTGCCAACGTCGTTACCTATCTGGCGACCAACTACGGCCCGAAGCAAGCGGCCCCTGCAGCAGTAAGTACTGCTGCAGGGGCCATGGCTGCTCCTGCGTTACAAGGGAGCAACCAGCAAAGGCCCCTCATGCTGATCCCCGAACAGGCTCCGCTCAGCTCTTCGGAACTCGCCAAAGGTAGGAGTTTGGTCCAAAAAAAATCTTGTACTACGTGCCATCGAGTGGAGGGGCAGGGAAGCTACCAGGGGCCCAATCTGAATAATCTTGGGGCTACCAGGACACCTGAGCAAATCAGGGCCTCGCTGGTCACGCCCAGCCCACAGGTGCTTCCTCAGAACCGAAAGATTCGATTAGTCACTTCGGATGGCAAGATCGTCTCCGGTAAAATCCTCGATCAGGATGGTTTCACTATTGGCTTGATAGATTCCTCCGACCACCTCGTTACCTACCAGAAGGCTGGTCTCCGCCAATTTACGATCATCGAATCCAACCCAATGCCCTCTTACGAAACTATGAGCGCCCAGGACCTGAACGATCTGGTTCGCTATCTCAGTTCTTTGCGGGAACCCTCTAGACCCTAATAGCTGAGACGGTGACCTCACGACGGGGCCACCACCTCAAAGTCAATAGTAATCGGCTAACGCTTAGAAAGGAACTTTTATCCGTGAAAGCCCACATCTTAGTATCGATTCTTTTCCTCGCCACTCAGTTGAATGCTCAAGTGACGTACGATCGGATGCTGCACGCAGACAAGGAGCCGCAGAACTGGCTGACCTATGGTGGAAACTACGCCAGTCATCGCTATAGTCCGCTGACCCAGATCAACAAGAGCAATGTTGCCGATCTTCAATTGAAGTGGGTACGGCCTTTCGATACTTTAAAAAAGACGGAAAATACGCCTCTGGTTGTGGATGGAGTCATGTATACCGGCGATACCAGTCAGGTCGCGGCGGTCGATGCGGCCACCGGCAGAGTTTATTGGACTTATTCTTATACGGTCGACCCCAAAGGTGTCTTCGTCCTTCCCATGTTTAAAGGTCTTGCCATTTCAGGAAATCGACTATTCTGGGCTACGCTCGATGGCCACCTCATCGCTATTGATGCACGGGATGGGCATCCCCTCTGGGATAAGGTCATTGCCGTGTGGCAAAAGGGGTACCAGCTTAACGTCGCTCCCCTGGTGGTCAAGAACAAGGTGATACTCGGGCCCGCCACCAACGAAGAAGGCGCGAACTGTTGGATTGCTGCTTATGATGTCGAAACAGGCGATGAGATCTGGCGATTCAATACCGTTCCTAACCCAAATGAGGCCAATGCCGGCACGTGGGCGGGAGACTCTTGGGTCCATGGTGGAGCACCCATCTGGGTAACCGGAACCTACGATCCGGAGACCAACCTGACATTCTGGGGAACAGGTAATCCCAATCCCGGATGGAACGGAGACGTTCGCATCCATCCAGATAAGGATAATCTATACTCGGACGCCGTTGTCGCGCTCGACACCGATACCGGCAAGCTCAAATGGTTTTACCAATTCACTCCCGCTGACGAATTCGATTGGGATTCCGTGGAGGTCCCTGTCCTGGTCGATATGCCGTGGCAGGGCAAGCCGCGCAAAGTAATGCTCTTCGCAAACCGGAACGGCTTCTTCTACGTGCTGGACCGCAATACTGGGCAATTTCTACACGGCACGGCGTTCACCAAGCAGAACTGGAACATCGGCTTCGATGCCAAGGGTCGGCCCATGAAGGCTCCTGACCACAAGGCTACCTATGAGGGGACCTTTATCGAGCCTGGCGTACAAGGCGGAACCAACTGGTATTCCCCGTCCTACAGTCCGCGAACGGGCTTGTTTTATATATCGTCCTGGCAAAACTATTCTGCCACGTCCGCCAAGGGCGATGCCACCTGGGTGGAAGGTCAAAGATATACCGGGACGGGACGTCGCAAAGGTGGCTTTGTAAGACCCGCCGCTAACGCTCCTTTTTTCAAGACTGAGAAGGAAGGATACGGAGCAGTCATTGCCGTTAATCCCCAAACAGGTGAGAAAAAATGGGAGTTCAAAATGACGGACTTTACCGACGCTGGCGTGCTTACCACCGGTTCCGACCTGGTCTTCTCGGGAGGAAAAGAAGGAAATTTCTTCGCTTTGGATGCCCGCACCGGCGAGAATCTTTGGAAAGTGGGTCTCGGCGCTACCGTTGCCAGCGGTCCCATGACTTACTCCGTCAATGGTCGCCAGTATGTCGCTGTCTGTGGAGGCAATGCACTTTTTGTCTTCGGATTGCCCGACGCTGAATAAACTTATTGGAGCCGACGACGCTTCTTGTTCGAGCGGCAGAGACTATCCCCCGCGATCAAGCTTTGACTAATAAACTAACGTAGGTTGAGTGGAGGGTGTTCTTTGCTAACGTCTCGCAGAAATGTATTCTCTGATGTCTTCGCTGTGGCCAAATTGTCCGCAATCGTAGTCGGTTTTGCCTTCAGCCTTCAGGCCTTTGCAACTCCTGCGGTCTACACTCTAAGCCCCGTCAAGTATGGTATGCAGCTCAAAACCCCGCAGGGCAAGGTGGTCTTCGAGTTTAAGACCGTTATTCCTCCCGGTCTGCCTTCGCCCAGCGCCGCGTACTTTGATCCCGTCAATACCCCTTCTGGAGAGCGCGTCTCAAATGCAGGGCCTGATGACCATCCCTGGCATCGGGGGATATTCCTCGGCCCGCTGGATTCGGAGTTCCGAACGCCCGTCGACACTTCTAAGGCTCCGCCGAATCACCTCCTTGGTGCCTTCAGTGTAAAACGCGCTGATTTCTGGGCTTGGGGATTGTACGCGCCGCGCGACGGCAGGAGCATCCAAAACAGGGACGTGCGTCTGGTCAGCGCAGACGAAGAGCATGCCCAACTCGAGATTCACAACGATTGGCTGGTCGACAAACAAAAGATGCTGGTTGAAACCGATGAGGTGACCGTATCCGAGCGGGATGGGGTCTACGTGATTGATCTCACTTATCAGTTGGCGCCGGTAGTGGACTACGTAATGAGCCAAAGTGCATTCGGAGGCTTCGTCTTCCAGGCGCAGAAATACGGCGAATCGTTCTTTTCGAACGCGTCCGGTAGAGTAGATCTTCCGGGCCCTCACTATTCGCTCACCGAGTCCGACTGGCCGGCGGAACCATGGTATGACTACTCTATTCGGCTCAAGAGCGATGCAAAGCTCGTCGGTGTTGCAGTCATCGACCATCCCATGAACCCACCGACCCGTTGGCATAACACCCTTTGGATGGTAAATCCGTGCATTACCAGTTACGGACCTATCACCATCCACCCTAACGCACCTCTTGTTTTGCGCTACCGAATAGTAGTCCACGATGGTCCGACACCGACAGATGTTTTGCAGAAGCTTTCTGTAGAGTGGCGCGGTGTGAAAACCAATCCATTTGACGCCCCGACCACGGCGACCGTACGGAGATAGAAGTGCGGTTGTTGCTTTGCTGATCCGTTCTGGGTCGGAGGCCGTTCAGTCATCGCGAGGTGAGTGGGCCATCGAAGTAAGGCCTCGCTCTGGCCACATGGCAACCTTGAAGCGAAAACACTGCGCGCCGCAAGTACGTCGTTCGTCGTGACTACAAACGCCGATCGAGAGAGGTGAATTGAGACCCAATCTCTTTCATTTCAGCGTCGCTATCATGCGATCCGAGTTGTCTTAGAACCTCACGTATCAAGCTCGGCCTGCGCGAAGACAAGGGAAGCGCATCAATGCCGCTGCTTGCGTTGTTTATCGCGGTATTCGTCATACCTGTCCGCGCGCCATTTTCTTGAATCCCTCACTCCAATCTGCTTCCCCACCATCAATCTAGAAGACAGCTTCTTGTATTCGGGATCGATAGCTATCCATCGATGTAGTAAGTATGAATTTCTACTAGGGCATTTTCGGCAGTAGGAATCGCAAAATCCGCCACTTGGCGCAGCGAGATGAAAGCTCCTATGTCGGTGTGTCGAAGGTCAATGGCCTTCAGGCCATTTTTAGACTGGTTCGTTTCGCGTGTCTGTGCTCCGCGTCGCACTTGTGATCGTTTGTTGTGGATCGGGGTCTAAAGCTCTTTGGCTATGAGGCTTACAGCATCGTGTCTTTAGTCGTCCAGAGTCCCGTGATGAATTTTGTGTATCAGCTCCCAAAGAATATCGGACGCAGATGAACAAAGAGGGCGAACTGAATCACCAGCATCCGACTTGGCACAAAAAATCGGGCACTCCAGGGAAAGGTGCCAGGTCTCACCGAAGCGTTCATTGAAGTATCTTGCACAAAACTCCCAAAACGAGGCGTACCACGGCGTGCTGTCCCCCTCGCGTGCGAGGTAGTTACCTTGAGCTTCCTAGTTACCCAACTACATCGCTAGCCACCATTTGGAACCTAATTGACGAATTGGGCTCTTAGTTGAACCATTAAGAAGCACTATCGACTCCCATCCCCCAAGGGAGATGCGGGGTCTGACATCATTGCCAGCGGAGCTAATGGGCCATGTCAGATATCGTCGAGTTTCGCCATCTGGAATATCTGGTTGCGATTGCAGAACGCAAGAACTTCAGCAAGTCAGCCGAGCATGTTCTGCGGTCACAACCTGCCGTCAGTCATCAGATCAAAATGGTTGAGGCCGACATTGGCTACCCTCTTCTGGTCCGCGATGGACGCAACGGAGTCTATCCGACGCCTGCCGGAGA
>JBDTDX010000241.1:0-3189 GCA_039922815.1 Granulicella sp. | reverse complement strand
GGGCTTGTAGGTTGCGTGGGGATTCGCGAGGTCCATGCGAACCTCGACGGTGCGGGTCGCGGGATCGACGATGGGCGCGATGTAGGAGAGGCGGCCGAGGATTTTTTCGAGCGGGATTGCGGGGATGTGGACCTCGACCTCCATGCCTTTGTGGAGCTGGGCGATGTCTTCTTCGGGGACGTTGGCGACGATCCAGACGTTGGAGAGATCGGCGATGGTGAAGGCGGGGTCGGCTGGTTGAACGACCTGGCCCATGGTGACCTTGCGCTCGAGCACGGTGCCGCCACGGGGGGTGACGATGGGGTAATCGGCGCTGAGGCTGCGGGTGCTTTCGAGCTTCTTCATCTGGCCGTCGGTCATGCCGAGGCCGCGGAGCTGGGTGCGGTAGGAGGAGACTTCGGCGCTGGCCTGGAGGAGTTCGGCGCGGCGACGCTCGAGTTCGGCGCGGCCGATGACGTCGGCGGCGACGAGTTCTTCGGCGCGCTTGGCGGAGGCTTCGGCGAGGGTCTGTGTGGAGTAGGCCTTGACGAGGGCGAGCTGGGTGTCGGAGAGGTTGGTGCTGTGGAGGGTGGCGAGCACCATGCCGGCGCGGACGTTTTCGCCTTCGAAGGCAAGGAGCTTGAGGATGCGGCCGGCGACGGGCGAGCCGACGCGGGCGATGCGGCTGGCATCGGTCTGGACGCGGGCGGTCACCTGCAAGGCGCCACTGACGTCCTGCATGGAGGGCGAGCCGAGTTTGAGCGACTGCGCAAGGGCCGGGGTAACGGAGACCTCCATCGGGTCACCGGTCTCGGTGATGGCCGCCTGCGCGATTTTTTTCTGGCAACCCTGCGTGGTGAAGAGCAGCGTGGCGGCGACGAGGCCGAGGGCGCAGGCGCGTGTGACTTGCGTAGGTGCTATGCGTGAGGTGAGGGCAGGCATCAGGGCTTTCCTCCAGGTGTGATGGCACCAAGTTCTTCAAGATCGGTAAGTGCGGACTGCCGCGCGAATTGCGCGTCCAGCAGGTCTCCGCGCACGCTTTGCAGAACGCGCTGGGCGTCGAGGACTTCGACGATGCCACGCTCTCCGAAGCGGTAGGCGGCTTTGGCGGCGTCGACGGCGCTCTCGGCGGCGCGAAGTTCGCCGGACTCCAAGGAGCTGGCTTGCTGATCGGCGAGTTGGTATTGCGCGTAGGCGCGTTCGGTGGCGGAGACGAGTTCCAGGCGGCGCTGATCGAAGATGGCGTCTGCCTGCGAGATGGAAGCGGTCGCTTCGCCGATCTGGCCCTGGCGGCGATCCCAGAGCGGGATGGGGATGGTGACGCCAGCGCGCCAGTAGCGGAGGTCCGGCTGATTTTCAAATTCACCGAAGAGGGTTGGCCGGGGGATGCGGAGGGCCTGCTCGTGGGTGAGGGTTGCCCTGGCTGCCTCGATATCGGTTTCGGACTGGGCCGCTGCGGGGTGGGTACGGAGGACCTGGGCGCGGGCCTCGGCGAGTGGGGGCAGGGTGATGGGGGGCTCGAGGGTGCCAGCGGGGTTGAGGTTGGCATCGGCGGGTGCGGCGATGACTACGCGCAGGAGAGCGATGGCGTTCGACAACTCGATCTGCGCGCTGCGAACGGTGTAGCGTGCCTGGGCTAATTCGGCTTCGGCGCGGGTGAGTTCGAGGCGGCCCTTTTCGCCGACGCGGACCTCGACTTCGACACGGCGGCGGAGGTCCTCGACCAGTTGGAGATTTTCCTGCTGGTTCTCAATCTCTTCGCGACGGAGGAGGACGTTGTAGAAGGCGTGTTTGACATCAGAGACGACGGAGAGGGTGACTGCGGCCTCTCCGAATCTGCTGCTGGTGCTGGCGAGTTGTGCGGCGCGGACGCGGGCTCGGCGCTCGCGGGGAATCTCGATGGCCTGGGTTCCGGCGTAGTGCTGGAGCAGGCCGGGGATGCCGGGAGTGGCGATGGCGCGCCCATATTGAATGCCTTCGTAGACCTCGACGTTGGGATTTGTGTAGGCGCGCGCAGTGCGGATGGCGGCGGTGGCGCGGGCGGCGGTGGCGGCGGCACCTTGCAGGCGCGGGCTGGAGCCCTGGGCCATGGCGATGGCTTCGTCGAGGGTAATGGTTTGTGCAGCAGAAGCGGTGGAGGGGAGGGACTGCGAGCCGGGAGAGTTGGGGAAGGAGAGGGTCGTGCCGCCGCCCCCGCCTGCAGGCGGTGTTTGCGGGGCAGGGCCGGGAGAGATCGCCTGACCCATGCAGGCTACGCTCGGCAACAGGATGGCAAGAGATACAAAACTGGTTAGCGTCACGCAAGGGGTATGGCAATCGATGGGCCAAAGGGAAGTTGCCGGAAATAAGGGGAGTTCGTGGGTTGCGGGGGTTTGGGTGTTCCATATGGAACAGTGGTTGTGGGGGTTGACGCGCAGAAGGGACAGGCTGGGGAAGGGAATGAATCCCACCCTTCGCAAGTGCGCGAAGGATGGGGCACCCTGATCATGCGTATTCAAAACTGCGTGGCGGTTGGTGATGAAATTGCATGGTCTCGTGTGCGATGTATCTTCTTGCCACTATGCGTTCGCCGGCTGCTGCGATGGTTCTTCCTTGTTCGCCCTCGAACGCGTGGGAGAATGAAGACATGTCCTCTGTGAAGAGCATGCTGCTTGCGCGACGCTTTCAGGCGGTAGTGATCGCGGTGCTGGTGGTGGCTCTCGCGGTTGTGACGTGGATTGTTCCGCCGCGGGCGATGGTGCTGCACAACATCCTGCACCATCTGAATATTTTGCCGTTCATGCTGGCGGGACTGGTGTTCGGCTGGCGCGGGGCGTTGAAGGCGCTGGTGCTGGCGACGGTGTTGCAGGCGCCGACGATTCATCGCCACTGGTTCCGTGCTCCGGTGGACGCGCAGGATCAGATTGTGGAGCTGAGTATCTTTGGCGCGGCGGGTGTGATCGCGGGGATACTAGCCGATCGCGAGCGGAAGCAGCGGCGGCGGGTGGAGCTGACGAAGGTTGAGCTGGAGCTTGTGTATACGGAGCTGCGCGAGAACATTCAGCAGATGAAGAAGAGTGAGCGGCTTACTGCGGCGGGGCAGCTTTCGGCGAGTCTGGCGCATGAGATTCGCAATCCGCTGGCGAGCATCAGCGGGGCGGCGGGGATATTGGCGCGGGGACAGGCACCGGCGGCGAGCCGTGAGGAGTGTCTGGACATTTTGATGAAGGA
>JBDTDX010000240.1:0-7629 GCA_039922815.1 Granulicella sp. | reverse complement strand
AGGGCATCAATCCTTTCACCAAGGAAGAGCAGTGGTTCGCTGCCAAGCCGGCTTCGGTGAAGGTCAAGATCCGTCCGTTGAAGAAGTTGAAGGACGCAGCTGCCTGAGGCAGCACCCCAACCCGCGGTCTGCCTCCGGGCACCCGCGGGTTGCGTGTTCGGCAGGGATGTCGAATGGATCCGGGCGTCTTTGCCCGAAAGAACGGTGCCAGCCGAGAAGCATCGCATCCGGCAACACGTTCACGCGGCGATGCCGCTGACCCACTCCGTCAAGTGCTGACGCTGAAGCGTCGGCATGCAGCGCTGTGCAAGCTTGCGCAGGTGTTCGCTGATGCGCGGTTAACCATACATTGGCCGATCATACAAACCATAGTTTGGCCGTCTGAGCATTCAGTTATCGCAGCCAGCGCACTACAGCATCGGTGATCCGGTACGCATCTCGGGCACCTGAAGCGTCATCGGGAACCGTTGACCCGGTCACAGCCGCCGCTTTGCTGCGACCGGCCACGTAGTTTCGGTAAGTTGGGAGACGTGGCTCATCCCGAACGGTGTTCTTGCCTTAGACTTCTATCTATTCATAGGACACCATCATGACCGTTTTCACCATCGGCTACGAGGGCCTCGACGTTCAATCGTTCGTATCGTTGTTAATCAAACACCACGTTCGCACGGTCGTCGATATCCGCGAACTGCCGCTATCGCGCAAGCCTGGCTTTTCCAAGCGAGCCCTGTCCGACATTCTAAAAGGTGCCGGCTTGGACTACGTGCACATGGTGAGTCTTGGCTGTCCTAAGCCGGTGCGGGACCGCTACAAAAAGGATGGTAGTTGGAAGCGCTATACCGAGGGCTTTCTCAAGTATCTGAACGGCCAAGCCGAAGCTGTGAGTGAGCTGGCGGAGCGAGCAGCCGAGACTAACTGCGTACTGCTGTGCTTCGAGGCAGATTATCGGTTCTGCCATCGATCATTTGTGGCGGATGCCGTCCACCATCACTCCGGAGCTGCCGTGCGACACATCTCGGCGACTGGGGCTAAAACAGAGCGCCTTGCGCGCTCGCTTCTGGAGTCTGTTTAGGTGGGTAGATAAGACTGACGATCAACCATTGGTCCTGGAACCGGTGAAGATTGCCCATGAGGAACGTCAGGTCTTTTCCTGTTAGCTCAGCCTCGAGCTTGGCTCGGAACGGAGCTTCCCAATCGTCGCCGTATTTCTTCCGGCAGTTCCAGAACAGCGCACCGGCCTCCCAGTCGACGATTTTGTGTTTGTGTTCAGCGCGCCCGTCCGGCGTATCGCACATGTAGCGATAGTAGAAGTCGAAGGGAATCTTCCGCAGATCCTTCACATCACGACGCGCTTCGGCTTCCGAGAAAAGCTCCATCTGCTGCCGGGTAAGCTTTTCCCGCTCCTCATCCGTCCAGTCTGTGTGCCTTGCGGCAGTGATGTCTAAGCCGATGATGCGCGCCGGGCGTAGCATTGCTAGCGACAGGCCGTCTTCGCTACGCGCTGTGTCCATAGCGGTAAAGCTGTCAAAACTTGGCGCCTTGCTGATCCAGTCGCGGCGCTCGGTCCACTCGCGTCGGGTGTCTACTTGCTGACCGCAGACCAACGTATCGACATAGATTTTGTGGCTTTCCGGGCGGCGGTCGTTACCAGCTTTTTCAACGCGAACGTCTACCCACTGCCACTTCTTGAATTGCTGATTGTTCTCGATCAGGCGGAAGGGCACCGGGTAGAGGCGGCGCATGCATCCTTTGTCAGTGATGCCGGCCACGCAGGAGGTTTCGACGTATTGGGCGCTTGGCGACGGGTAGGTTTTGGCCAGAATGAGAATGCGTTCAATCCTTGAAAGCGCCATGGCAGCGGTCCCGAACTATGGAGGCAGTTGCTGGCAGCATAACGCTCTCAGCGAGTAGTACCTCTATTTGCTGCCTATGCAAAAGTCATGTACCCCTTACCTTTGCTGAATTTTTATGCCGCGGGTGTAGAGATACGCTCAAAAAAGCTTAGCTAGTGCAGACTAGGAGGCATGGACAACAACTGCATTGGGCCGCATGTAGCTTACCAAGGTCAGCACCTGGTATTTGTTGCCGAAGGTTTCAGCCAGAAATGTATGAGCGGTATCGCGGGCATCTCTAAGGGTAATTTCGGCGCTACCCAGCGGACCAGTTTTGCGGTATGCGCAATATCCGCGAATCAATTCAAACGTGGCGGCTTCGGTTACTGAGCCAAATTCAACTTCAAAACGTGGCGAGCGGATAAAATAAGCGATCGGTTCGGCGCCAGGCGGTAGGTGGTGCGGATGCTCACCAATTATGCCAAGACAAGGCTTGTCGGAGTATTCGACATATCTCCAAAGCGAACTAGTTATCGTATTTCCAAAATGAGTGGCAATCGCTCTGATGTGTGACATAGACGGGCTGCTCGATCGTGCAACCTCGAGCATGGGTTTATGCGGAAACAGAAGCCGCCCGGCGCCGTAGTTTGCCTCAGCCTCAAGCTGCTCATGACAACCGGGCGACAGCGTTTCCTTAGTGTCACCCAGCAGATATTCCTTGTGCCACGGTATCAGGCTGTGAGCGATTTCATGTGATTCGCTCCAACGTTTCTTCAGGTCAGGCAGGCTTGAATCGAGCAAAATACGTTTGCTGTCTGGCAGAAATAGACCCTTCAGATCGAATGTCTTGATGGCCTCCAAGAGTAGAGCTGGGCGCTTAATGATCTGCTTGGCGCCAACGCGCATCTTATGGATGACTTCTTCCACCAGGCTTGGGTCATCTGCCGTGTAGTAGCGCAGATCGAGATCAAGTAAATCTCGCACTGCTGCCAATCCCACCTGAGTCTCCGGACTTCCGAGATTCCTATGTATTCGATCGACCAATTTGTCGATATCTTGTCTGGTTCCATCGTCGAGAAGCTTATTTTCCACGGGATGACTATTTCTTCTCAGACAAAACTTCTACTAGCGCCCTGACAGCTTCGTATTCTTCGTCGGATACGGTATCAACCGATTTTGAATTGGCGGCGAACTGATACTGTGTAGTGCCTTTTGCTTCAAGGTGGCTATCTGCTACGAAACCAGCAAGCTCTTTGAGACGGTCTCTAGACAACCCAAGCGGATCGGCCAAATAAACTATGGCCCTGAGCGACGGTTCATAATTAGAGCGTGTTTCAATAGCTTCTATCTCACTCTCACTCAGCGTAGCTAGCTCCGCTAGTTCGTGGCGGCTTAGACCACGTTTTTCTCGAACGAAGCGGACTACTTTTCCGAGTTCACTTTTCGCAGACGCAAGAACGCTAGGCGTGACGACACGACGTTCCACACTTTTCTTGAGTTCCTCTAGCGTGGTTCCACCCGCAGCGGCTTCCGCATCATCAGCTCTCTCGAGCTTGCGGCCTAACCATTCCTTATCGATCTTCAATTTCATGCACCCTCCTAACGAATCAACTCAGCAGCTTGTTCGGGGGTCATTTCGTAATACGCCAGACCATGTTTTGCCGCGTCAGGACCTAAACAGCTCATACCCAAGTTGTCGTACCAACCTTGGGACTTAGGCAATGAATGCAAAGCCAACCGCCCTTTGAATCCGAGGTCCACACTAGTCGACACAGCCGCTGTCAGCAGCACAGTGCCCACACCACGAAAGCGCGGCATTGCTGCCACGTCGGACAAATTCCATGGCGCCGTTGCTAGCAGATTCACGTAAACCAGCGGGCTTCCCTTTTGTGAATCCAGCCGTGCGAAATGGCCGTCGGTCTCCAAGAGCATAAGTCCTTGCACCTGACCTTCACACTCGATTCCAACCGTTGGATAGGGCAAGAAACGTTCTGTCAGGCCAACCTTTTCCGCCCACTCCCAGTGTTCATGATCAATCTTAGGGAATGGCCGCTGCGAAGTAGCAGCCTCCGACCTAGCGGTTGCAAGATAGGTCTGCCAAGAGTCTTCGGCACGCTTCGCTAACGAACTATCGATGCGTTCGTATAGATCCGCGTCAACGAAAATGCCAGACCGTTGATCTTTTAGAACCACCAAATGTTTGGTCACAGCACGACAAGCTCCATCTTGTCTTTGGACTCGACATCCTCGAAAAACAGCTTCTCACCGAGCTGAAGTCTGATGCTGACCACTTGATATAAGCGAAGAGCCTGGCGAAGAACCGCCGTCTTGCTGACATCTTTGTCCGCAGACAGTTGCTCCAGCGCTGTCATCTCAGCATCCGTCAGATTCAAGGTCATGGTCCTCTTGCTACTCATCCTATCCGCCCATGTAATCGACATGAGAGAGTATACGTTTTATGGCTGTTTTGTCAACTTAAAGTGCTTGCAAAATAGCTAAACAATAGCTATTCTGTGGTTGCAGTCATCAACGAGGCTCCCCAATGTCCGAGATCGAACAGAAGTCAGAACACCATGTCGTGCCGGTTTACATCGACCGCGTACATTACGATGCGCCATCGCATCACCTTCCCGGGCACGTCTTGCGTGGCCTGTCAAAGCCACCCGTTCCAGAGGATCGAGATCTGTGGCAGGAAGTCGAGGGCCCGACGGACGACATACTGATACGGCCAGAAGGTAGCTACGAAGTGCACGAGTGGACGCATTACTACACGGCGCCGAAGACCATCAATCCAGGGGCGAGCTGATATGCAGCTCCCGGCTAGAGACGCGGCCTTTTTGGCGGAGCGTGGCAGTGCATTCGAATTGTTGCCCGATCCCAATGGAGGAGCCTTCCTGATCATTAAGAATTTCGATGTCTCGACGGGCGGCTTTACTCCAGCGACGACCGATCTGATGGTCCGAATCCCTCCGCAGTATCCAATTACGCAGCTTGATATGTGGTACTGCGACCCACCGATCCGCATCGCAGCCACAGGTCAATTTGCCACTGCGTCTGAAGTGATGGAGCCGCATCTGGGAAGGACATGGCAACGCTTCTCTCGACATCTCAATGGCAGCTGGAAGCCTGGTGTCGATAGCCTCCGCTCGTTCTTCGTTTTCATCCAGCGCGAGCTGCATGGAGTGGGAAGGTCCTAATGATTTCGCGCATAGTTTTCCGCGAAGAGCACCTGGCACAGCTACGGCAGCTGCTGTTTGATCATCCCGGCTTAGAGGGGGCGGCTTTTGTGCTATGCGGGCAAGCGCAACATGCGGGCATACAGAAGCTAATTTCGCATGCCGTTATCGCTATTGCAGAAGAAGACTTCCTTTTGCGGGAGCCCGATCGGCTCTCCATTGGCTCACGTGCACTCGTGCGCATCACGAAGCTCGCTCGCTACGAGAATCTATCGGTGCTCTTCGCGCACTCGCATCCGGGAGGCATGTGCGCATTCTCCGAACAGGACGACCATGAGGAGGCAAATCTTATCCCGTTTCTTGATGCGCGGCTTCCCGGGCGGTTGCATGGGACCGCCGTTCTAACCAGCGACTCGATTGTGGCAAGACTTTTTGCCCCCGAATGCATTGAGCCGGACGCGATCCTTTCAGTTGGGGAGCGAATCCGTGTGCTGCAGTCAAGCGCGAATCACGCTTTACCAGCTTTCTTTGACCGACAAGTGCGAGCGTTTGGCAAGGAAAACCAAGCGATTCTCAGGGCGTTGCGAATCGGCGTCGTCGGCATGGGTGGCACCGGGTCTCCTCTTGCTGAGCAGTTATATCGGCTAGGTGTCGGCGACCTAATTTTCTTTGACGGAGATCATCTAGACCAAACGAACCTGAATCGAGTCTACGGCGCCAAACTGGCGGACGTCGGTCTGCCCAAGGTTGATATAGCCAAACGCCGTTTAGATGAAGTCGGTTTTGATACGCGAATTCATGCCGTACCCGAGCACATTACTTGGGAGGAGCCGGCAAAGCTCCTCACCAGCTGCGATGTGATCTTTGGATGTACCGACAAACAGGTTCCGCGGGCCATCCTGACCTTTCTGTCCTTGCGCTATGCGATTCCGGTATTCGACACCGGTGTGCTCATCGACTCAATTGATGGTGAGCTTCGCGGCATCCATGGTCGGGTTACCACCCTGCTACCGGGAGAAGCTTGCTTGTTCTGCCGTGAGCGAATATCCAGCGAAGCAATGCGGGTTGAAGGGCTATCCGAGGTCGATCGGGAACGACAGATCAAGGATGGTTATGCTCCAGAACTCGCAGAGCCCGCTCCGGCGGTTGTTGCCTTTACTTCTGCAGTTGCTAGTTTTTCGGTGTGCGAGTTTCTTCATCGAATAACAGGTTTCATGGGTGAAAATCGTCACTCGACTGAGTTGCTTATAAATTTTGATCAGAGCAAGTTGCGA
The DNA here is from genome assembly GCA_039922815.1 of Granulicella sp. Taxonomy (GTDB): domain Bacteria; phylum Acidobacteriota; class Terriglobia; order Terriglobales; family Acidobacteriaceae; genus Edaphobacter. The sequence continues at coordinate 1,347 of JBDTDX010000240.1, read as the reverse complement.
ACCAATCGCGTCGATGCTGGCGAAGATTGTATTTGTACTTCGGACGCACTGTTTGGAAGGGGCGATGAGGAGCCGTTTTTGGGAATGATTTGGCCTACTCGCACCAAATAACCGTCCCATTTCTCAGCCAAAAATGTGCTCCGCAAGTCATCGAATGGACCGACGGATCTAAAGAGACTTGCCCATTTTTGTTTACGGTAAGTTTCCACAGAGGTCGATGGGATCGCATTAGATTTAATGCTAAGTCTTCACCGCAACCATCCGGACAACGTAGAAGCGCCCACTTTTGCATGCCGCCACTTTCAACGACAGCGAGGACTTGGTCATGGCGTATCGCGTCGAGGGCAAGCGAACGATCGTTGAACCGTGCCAACTTGTAAGTTAGACGTGGCCTAACGGGGACACACGATGGCGACGAGCTTAGACCCGCGGGGTCAGCAAAAATTTTACCAAGAATTTTTCTCAACCAAGTCAGCATGCGTCTATAAATCCATCTGGGCCGATATCGGGGGCTGACAGTCCTACTTCGATCTCAACCCATCCATTGTTCCAGTCTTCCAACGAAGCTCGCATCGATCCCTCTCCTGACGCCAAGACAGGCAATCTACCAACTTATGGATGTCTGCTTCGGATGGCGGACATTTCCATGCTTCCATATGGGCGAAGCAGCAATGTCTTGGGTGGCAGTGGCCAAACTATGGTTAACCGCACAGCTGACGGTTGCCGCGACGCTTGTTTGGTGGGCCCACCAGGACTCGAACCTGGAACCAAAGGATTATGAGTCCTCTGCTCTAACCATTGAGCTATAGGCCCTCGCGGGCTGACAAGTGTAGCGAACGGCGCACTCGGCGACGATGGTGTTTCTTCACACGGGTGGCGCACGCTTTGCGTACATCCACCGTGGAGAAGTTGATGAACGATGGTTACTCGCCGTGTCGCCGGCTTTTGGGGTGATGGTCGCGGCGCCGGTGATCGCGCAGCGGGTGGTTCATGCGGGGCACCATCGTCCGGCCCATCACCGCGGGGTTCACCGCTGCCGGCCGCCGCCGCGACACCATCATCGTCACCTTATCCATCATCCGGTTCACCACTGACGCCCAATGAAAACGCCGCTTTCGCGGGCGTTTTCGCAGAGGCTGCCAATCGACGCCTATTCGACGTCGAGGAACGAACGCAATTGCTCCGAACGGCTGGGGTGACGCAGCTTGCGCAACGCCTTCGCTTCGATCTGCCGAATCCGCTCGCGGGTGACGTCGAACTGCTTGCCGACTTCCTCCAGCGTGTGATCGGTGTTCATGTCGATGCCGAAGCGCATGCGCAGCACTTTCGCTTCGCGCGGGGTGAGCC
>JBDTDX010000239.1:0-2280 GCA_039922815.1 Granulicella sp. | reverse complement strand
GCTACGAGAATGAGGATTGAGGTGACCTCAAACGGGAGCAGAAGCTTCGTGAAGAGCACGTGGCTGAGTTCGGTGATATTGCTGACCGCACCACCAAGATCGCCGCCGAGGTTGGCTGCGCCGAGGGCTTTGCGCTCTGACAGGAAGACAAAGCTGAGCAGGCAGAAGATGGCCGCTGCGCCTGGGAATCCTACGACGTATGCGGCGCGGCTCCCTGTGGTTCGTTCTTCCCTGCCCGCGTTGAGCAGCATGATGACAAAGACGAAGAGCACCATGATGGCGCCGGAGTAGACGATGACCTGGGCGGCAGCGAGGAACTCTGCGCCGAGCGACCAGTAGAGGACGGCAAGCGACATCATGACAACGACAAGGGACAAGGCAGAGTTGATAGGGTGCCGCTGGAACAGCAGGTTCAGTGCCGCTGCGACCGCCAGTCCGCCAAAGATGATGAAGAGTGCCAGTTGCATGGTGATCCGTCGAGTCCTTGTTCTTACTGCGCGGAAAACTTGTTGGGGCTACGGTTGATTGTAAAGCAGCGCTGCGGTGCTATCCGCGCAACGCCATGATGAATGAGGTGACGATGATGTTGGCCATGGCGACGGGAAGAAGAAACTTCCAACCGAAAGCCATGAGCTGGTCGTAACGGAAGCGCGGCAATGTGGACCGCACCCAGATGTAGAGAAAGAGGAACGCAAAGATCTTGGCCACGAACCAGAGGATCGGGAAGATGGCATTCAAGACCGGCGTGTTAAGAAAGCCGTCGAAGATGTGTCCGAAGGGACTGGAAGCTCCGCCGAAGAAGAGCAGCGTGGCGACGCAGCTTACGGTGATCATGTTGGCGTACTCGGCCATGAAGAACATGGCGAACTTCATCGAGGAATATTCGGTGTGATAACCGGCTGTTAGCTCGGACTCGGCTTCGGGTAGGTCGAAGGGCGAGCGGTTGGTCTCCGCGTAGGCGGCCATCAGGTAGATGAAGAAGGCGACGAACTGGAAGCCGCCGAAGAAGTTCCACGAAAGCAGGCCGTGTGCGGACTGGCTCTCGACGATGGTGCGCAGCGAGAGCGATTGGGCGCGGAGAACGACACCAACGAGTGCGAGGCCGAGGGCGAGCTCGTAGCTGATCATCTGCGAGGTCGCGCGGAGGGAGCCGAGCAGCGCGTATTTGTTGTTCGAGGACCAGCCGGAGAGCGCGATGCCGTAGACGCCGATCGAGGTGACGCCAAGAATGACGAGCAGGCCGATGTTGAGGTCGGCGATCTGGAAGAGATTCACGCCCTTGACGAGGGTGACTGCGCCGAAGGGAACGACGGCGATTGAGACCAGGGCGCAGCTAAGAGCGATGACGGGGGCCAGCAGGAACAGCGGCTTCTCGATGGCGAGCGGCATCAGGTCTTCTTTGAGGAAGAGCTTGATGCCGTCGGCGAGGGGCTGCAACAGGCCGAATGGGCCTACGCGGGACGGGCCCCAGCGATTCTGCATACGGCCGATGACCTTGCGCTCGAGCAGCACCGTGTAGGCGACCGCCGTCAGGGTGATGACGAGGACTACGACGATCTTGAGGACGTTCAAAAGGAAAAACGTCATGAAAGGACTGAGTTGGCTCACGCGGTCTCTCTTACTTTTTGGTTCACTGCAACGCTAGTCGGCGGTGGTCTGGTCGAGGATGGGCAGATTGCGCGCATCGTACTGTTGGAGGTCGTTGAGCATGGACGAGTAGCGCCCCAAGGTGCCGGAGGTAAACAGTGTATCGTTCGCGGGCATGACGAGATCGCGACGATTGATTTGTACGAGCCCTGCGGGTGCTGCGGGCGAGAGGTGCTGGTCGTTGCCTGAGAGCAGTTGCAGCCGCAGAAGGTTGTAGCCGGGAACGAGGCGCTGGATCTCGTCGAGTGTGGCGAAGGGATCGAACGGGCTGAGACGCGGCTCGAGATTGTTCGCGGTCAACCATACTGCATGGCGATCGGCTTCGCCGGACTGTGCGCCGCGCGACTGACCCATGTCCGCACGAAGGCCTTTACCGAAGGGGACGAGGGCCTTCATGTCGGCGCCCATCTTGTCGGCGATGCGCACGATCATCTCGAAGTCCGAACGGACACCGGCACGGTCTCCTGCTTTCTTTACCTGCTGGAGATCGCCGTAGCTGTTGGTGACCGAGCCAGACTTTTCGTAGAGATTGGCAGCGGGAAGGATGACATCGGCGAGAGCTGCGGTTTCGGTGAGGAACATCTCCTGCACGACGACGAAGGTGTTCTTGAGCGATGCGGGATCGACGCTGTA
>JBDTDX010000238.1:0-2397 GCA_039922815.1 Granulicella sp. | reverse complement strand
GCGACGGAGGATCCGATTCGCGCTGCCGGGCTGGGACTGATTGTGGAGTATGCCAACCAGCATCGGCAGGCGCAATGGGTCAAACCATCGTCACTGCGCTGGGACCCTACGATCTTCGGACTGGGAGTGGGAGCGGGGCCGGGAGCGCCGCCTGTTCGCACCCCGGATCACACGTTCGATATGGTGTTCGAGAAGATTCCGGGCGGCGCGGGCAAGTTCAACCTGTGGCAGGTGAATGGCAAGCCGTATCCGCATGAGCGGGAGTTTGTTTTGCAACAGGGCGCGCGCTATCGGCTGGTCTTCCGCAATCGCACGGACGATGCACATCCGCTGCATCTTCATCGCCACCAGCTTGAGCTTACCGAGATCAATGGGATCAAGACCTCGGGAGTGATCAAGGATACGGTGGTCGTCCCCTACTATGGCCGGGCGAGTGTGGACTTTACGGCGGACCAGCCTGGGCTCACGCTGTTTCACTGCCATATTCAACAGCATATGGATTATGGATTCAAGGCTCTGTTTCGCTATACGTAGCGGGGTAAGATCCCACCCTTCGCAGAAGCGCGAAGGATGGGGCACCCGGACATTGGACTTGGGACTAGCTTTGGACTTGCGGACTAGAGCTTCAGACGCGGCCTAGCGGACCGGGGAGAATGGCAATGGGCGGAGGATTACGTTGCCGATGTTGGCCACAATCTCTGCGTCATGCATCTCCGGCGGAGCGCTGATGCGTTTCCATTCTGGATCGGAGCCAAATTGCTGCCAGAGCTTTTCGCGCGCGTCGAGTTTGTCGAACGAGAGCATGTAGGTGATACAGGGCTGCCGGGGACCGATGATCGTCTCGCCGAAAAATACCGGGCGCATGCCGAGGCGTTGAAAGATTCCAATCTCGCCGTTGTTGAACATGTGCGCCTTGCGCTGAAGCGTGGCCATGGATTGCGATTCATAGGTTCGCATCTCGAAGATGCGCGACGGGCGTTTGCCGGCATCGTCCGGAAGGACCGCTTCCGGAAAACTGCTGAGCGTCTTCAAGAGGCTGCTCTCGATGCGGACGAAGGGAACTCCAGCGCCGTCACTTAATTGCCGCGAGGTCTTCTCGTGGGCTTTGTCCTGTGCCAGTTTCGCAAGGACCTCCTGCATGGAAGCGAGCGACGAATATTGCGCGATCGACACGAGGTATGGGCCATCCTGCCCAATGAGGTTGGCGAACGCGCCTACTGGTTTTGCGCCTGCACGCGTGAGCGCGGGAAAGAGACCGCCTTCGAGATATGCGGATACTCGTTTGGCCTGATCTTCTCCACTGTTGTGTAAGCGCCAGGTTTTGAGTTCGAGAAAAGTCTGGCCGAGCTCTGATGCGCGAGCCTCGGATTTGAGAAGAGCAGACATGGCGGCTACCCCTGTGATCATCTGTCGTCGATCCATGCTTCGACTTTACATTAAATATGAATCTCTGGAAGTGATCCGTTATTCCCTCAGGGGCTAAAGCTCCGTTCTATTACGGCGATTTACGGCGTGGCTAAAGCCGCGCCCTTTCAAAACCAGGATCGTTTCCATCACGTTTTTAAAGCGAGGTCCTAATCAGAGTTCGTAAGAACGTGGCGGGAGAGGGGCAGCCGGCGAACTCGATGGTTTGGCCGTATGATTCTCGCAACGAAGATGGAGATGACTCAGGGTCATGTGTTGATTGTTGGAGCTGGACCGACTGGGCTGGTGCTTGCGATCAGTCTTGCGCGGCGGGGTGTGCCCTTGCGCATCATCGACAGAAATTCCGGGCCGGGACAGGCTTCGCGAGCAATGGCAGTGCAGGCACGTACGCTGGAGTTTTATCGACAGTTCGGGTTTGCGGAGGAGATGGTTGCGCGCGGCATCCAGCTGAATAGTGTTCATCTGCGCGAGAAGAGCGAAGAAGTAGCCATGCTCACTCTGGGCAATGTGGGCGAAGGGGTCAGCCCGTTTCCGTTCATTCTCTCGTTTCCTCAGGATGACCATGAACGGTTCCTGACGCAGCAGTTGGACGCGATGGGGATTGCCGTCGAATGGGGTGTGGAACTGAGGGAGTTCGACGACGAGGGGGCTCAGGTTCGTTGCGTTCTTCGCAGAGAAGGGGCGGAAGAGCATGCAAACTTTGCGTATCTCTGCGGTTGCGATGGAGCGTCGAGTACGGTTCGGAGGGAGCTGAAACTCGAGTTTGCGGGTGGCACCTACGACAATCTTTTCTATGTAGCCGATGTGGAGATTGCTGGTGAGCCTGCTCCTGATTTTGTAATTAATCTGGGCCGAAATACCCTGGTGATTATGCTGCCGGTTCGCAGTACCGGCGCGAAGAGATTGATCGGGATTGTCCCTGCGGCGATGCATGGCCGAACCGATCTGACCTTCGACGATGTGCGCCCGCTG
>JBDTDX010000237.1:0-10647 GCA_039922815.1 Granulicella sp. | reverse complement strand
TGTGTCAACTTGCGTCCAAGGCGACTCGCAAGCTGCATAAGCCGAACACGCGGCTTCAGGATACGACGAATGAAGTGCTTGATCGTTTTAAAGACACCATTCCGATGGACGACCATGTTGAGCCTGTCGTCGAAAAGGTACAATTACAGGAGCGCCGCGCAGCTTAACGCGCGGCCAGCTTCACCCCTTTTCTCTGGCTACTAAATTTCTGCTGAATAGTTTTGCTTCCGAATTTTTCTTCCTTCCTACTGCAATCGAACATTTTTGAGCTTCGGCCTTCCGCACGACCCCCTCGTCACGCAGATCCCGCCTCTGTTCCAAACACCTCCCTCCTAAAAATCCCCCAGGTAAACATGACAATTTCCGAACTAAAAGAGCACAACATTGCGGAGCTGACCAAGCTTGCGCGCGGCCTTGATATTGCCGGCACCAGCGGCCTTCGCAAACAGGATCTGATCTTCAAGATTCTGCAGGCACAAAGCGAAAAAGAAGGTCACATCTTTGCTGAGGGCGTCCTCGAGATTCTGCCCGACGGCTATGGCTTCCTTCGCTCGCCCGACTACAACTATCTGCCGGGCCCGGATGATATTTACGTTTCGCCTTCGCAGATCCGCAAGTTCGACCTGAAGACGGGCGATACGATCAGCGGCAACGTGCGGCCTCCGCATGAGGGCGAGAAGTATTTTGCGTTGGTGAAGATTGAGGCGATCAACTTTGAGTCGCCGGAAGAGACGCGCAACAAGATTCTGTTCGACAACCTGACGCCCTTGTATGCGCAGGAGCGGGTGAAGATGGAGACGGTGCGCGAGCACATCTCCGGGCGCGTGATGGACCTGTTGACCCCGGTGGGCAAGGGCCAGCGCGGGCTAATCGTTGCTCCGCCGCGTACCGGCAAGACGATGCTGCTGCAGTCGATTGCGAACAGCATTACGACGAATCATCCCGAGGTGGTGCTGATCGTGCTGCTGATCGATGAGCGGCCGGAAGAAGTGACGGACATGCAGCGTTCGGTCAAGGGCGAAGTCATCAGCTCGACCTTCGACGAGCCGGCGGCGCGTCACGTACAGGTCGCCGAGATGGTGATCGAGAAGGCGAAGCGGCTGGTGGAGCATAAGCGCGACGTGGTGATTCTGCTGGATAGCATCACGCGACTTGCAAGGGCGTACAACACGATTGTTCCGCCTTCGGGCAAGGTGCTCTCAGGCGGTGTGGACTCGAATGCGCTGCAGAGGCCGAAGCGGTTTTTCGGTGCGGCACGCAATATTGAAGAGGGCGGTTCGCTGACGATTATTGCGACTGCGCTCGTCGATACGGGCTCGCGCATGGACGAGGTCATCTTCGAAGAGTTCAAGGGAACGGGCAACATGGAAGTGATTCTCGACCGCAAGCTGGTCGACAAGCGCGTCTTCCCTGCGATTGATATTCAGCGCTCGGGTACGCGTAAGGAAGAGCTGCTGATCCCGAAGGATGACCTGCAACGGACGTGGATTCTGCGCAAGGTGCTCAATCCGCTGTCGCCGGTTGAGGCGATGGAGTTGCTGACGGACAAGCTGGCCAAGACGCGGAACAACCAGGAGTTCCTGCATACGATGGGCTCGCTCTAGGTGCTACGCGCACGGCGGTAGGCGCCTTCGGCGCGCAAGACAAAAGAAGAGAGCCTCGGATGATTCCGAGGCTCTCTTGTTTGCTTAGTAGCCGTTGGCGATGAGGTATTCGGCGGTGAGGGTGAAGGCTGCTGGGCGTTCCTGTTGTTCGGCGTAGCGGGCGAGGACGTCGGTTTCGATGTTGAGCTGGGCCCCGGGCTGGAGGGTACGAAGGCTGGTGGAGGCGTAGGTGTGCGGGATGATGGCGATCTCGACGATGTTGCCGGTGAGCGAGGCGACGGTGAGGGAGATGCCTTCGACGGTGAGGGAGCCCTGCGCGACGACGTAGCGGGTGAGCGCTGTGGGGAGCTCGAGGCGGAGACGCCAGTCGGTGTGTTCGGCGTTTGGCGTGAGGGGGTCGAGGGCGAGGAGGGTGGCTGTGCCGTCGACGTGGCCCTGGACGACGTGGCCGCCGAGCGGGGAGCCAGCGGGGGTGGGGAGCTCGAGGTTGAGCGAGGCTCCTTCGCGGAGATGGCCGAGGGTGGTGCGGGCGAGGGTTTCGGCGGCGAGGTCGGCGGAGAAGCGCGGGGGGAAGGCGTTGGGCTCGATACTGAGCGCGGTGAGGCAGACGCCGCTGACGGAGATGCTGTCGCCGGTGTTGAGGCGGGCGGCGAGTGCGGGCGCGGCGATGGTGATGCGCGTGGCGCCTTCGGTGGGTGTGAGGGCGAGGACGGTGCCTGTGGATTCTACGAGTCCGGTGAACATAAGAACAGGGTATAGGGAATAGGGGATGGGGTGTAGGGCTTAGGTCCAGGGATCGCGGAGGTAGCCGGTGATGTTGGCGTCGGGGCCGAAGGTTTTGCGCTCGATGCGGGTGAGGGATTGTTCGAGGAGGAAGGGCGAGGCGATGCCTTCGGCGAAGGGTAGGGCCTGATCGCCTAGCTCGGTTTCGGCGTAGAAGAGGGTTACCTTGTCGACGAGGCGTTGGGTGAGGAAGGCTCCGTTGAGGGCGGAGCCGCATTCGAGCAGGAGGCTGAGGATATTGCGGCGGGCGAGCTCGGCGAGGATGGCGGGGAGGCTGAGTTTGCCGGGGTGTTCGGAGTCGCTGCTCGGGAGGACGGCGATCTCGATGCCTGCTGCGGCGAAGGCGGATATGCTCTCGATGGGGGCGGTTGAGGCGCAGCAGAGGAGGAGGTCGTTTTGCGCGGTGCGGACGAGTTGGGAGGTGGGCGGAGTGCGGAGGTTGGCGTCCACGATGACGCGGAGGAGCGGGCGGCGGCGTGGCTGGCCAGCGGGGCCGAGGATGCCGCTGCGGTCGGTGAGGGCGGGGTCGTCGGCGAGGACGGTGCCGATGCCGGTGAGGATGGCGTCGGCGGCGTGGCGGAGGCGCTGAACCTCGGCGCGGGCGGCGGGGCCGGTGAGCCAGAAGGGTTGATCGGCGGTGCGCTGGGCGGGCGGCGGGGCTAGTTTGCCGTCGACGGAGAGGGCGGCTTTGAGGGTGACGAACGGGGTGCGGCGGCGGATGAAGTGGGCGAAGGCTTCGATGAGATCGCGGGCCTGCGATTCGCAGATGCCGAGGGTGACTTCGATTCCGGCGGCGCGGAGTTTGGCGATGCCCTGTCCGCTGACCTTTGGGTTGGGGTCCTGGGTGGCGATGACGGCGCGGGCGATCTTCGCGGCGATGAGCGCGTCGGCGCAGGGGCCGGTGCGGCCGTGGTGGCTGCAGGGCTCGAGGGTGACGTAGGCGGTGGCTCCGGCGACGGAGTGGCCGTTGGCTGCGGCGTTCTTGAGGGCGGCGATCTCGGCGTGGTCGAGCTGGTCGTAGAGGTGCGCGCCTTCGCCGATAATCTCGCCATTGCGCACCAGCACGCAGCCTACCTGCGGGTTCGGACTGGCGAGCGCGGTGGTTGCGGCGGCGAGCGCGAGGGCTCGCCGCATGGAGAGTTCGTCCTGTTCGCACTGAGGCATGGCTTTAGACAGGATAGCTGGTGGGCAGGATAGGGTTGCTCTCGATCAGGCACTGGTTTGGTTTTGTGTCTGACGACTAGCGTGTGGGAACGGGGGATGTTGGGGCGGGACGGCGTCCGCCGCCGACAGCTCCAAGAGGCAAGGTTCCGCCTTCGGAGAGGATCTTCATGTTGGTGAGCATGGGGGTGAAGCGGGTGCGGCGGTTGGTGAGGTCGGCCTCGCGGGCGACGTCGTCGGCCAGGTTGGAGTTGTCGTAGAGGAGCGTGTAGTTCAACTGCGTGGTGGTGGGGGTGAGGGCGCGCGCTTCGAGGGTTCCGTGGTACATGATGTAGCTGCCGGAGACGCGCAGAGGCTGCGTGTAGACGTAGGAGTATAGCGTTTTGCCGACGAGGACTTCGTTGCCGATGGAACGGACGGCGCCGAACTCGCCGTCGGTGCCTGAGGTAATTTTGCAGCCGGGGAAGCCCCACTCGCCGATGTCGCAGAACTTGCCGACACGGGCCCAGACCTTGTCGACGGGCGCGTTGATCTCGATGGTCATGGGGATGGAGACGTAGTGTGGGTTGGGGCTCATGAGGGGCGCGGGCGCCGGTCGTGCTGCGGGTGGGTTTGCAGGAGCAGGGCGGGGCGGAGTTGGAGGTAGGGTACCGCCCTCGGCGAGGACCTTCATGTTTTCGAGGGAATGCGTGAAGCGGGTGCGGCGGTTGGTGAGATCGGCTTCGCGCACGGCGTCATCGGCCAGCATGGAGTTGTCGAAGAAGAGTGTGTAGTTGAGACGTGTTGTTGCGGGCGACAGCGACACCGCCTCGAGCGTGCCGTGGTAGAGGTTGTAGATCCCGCTGGTGCGGGGCGCTTGCGCGTAGGTGTAGGAGTATCTCGTTTTTCCGACCAGCACCTCGTTGCCGACGGTGCGGATGGCACCGAATTCGCCGTCGGTGCCTGAGGTGATGCTGCAGGTGTTGGTGCCGCTGTTGCCAGACCACTCGCCGATGTCGCAGTACTTGCCGATGCGCGCCCAGACCTTGTCGACAGGGGCGTTCACCTCGATGGTCATGGGGATCGAGACGTAGTGCGGATTCGGGACTTGCAGGGGGACTGGGGCTGGTCGATTTGCCGGGGGTGCGGGTGGTGCTGCGGGTTGTTGCGCATGGACAGCAGTGGTCAACAGGAGTGCGGCGATGGCGAGGTGAGGCTTGAGCATAGGAACTCCTGAGAGTGTTTCCAGAGAGACATGGGTGAAGCGTTGAAGGACCTGAAGGAGATCGTTTGCAAGGCTAACAATCGGCGAGCATGTGTGGCAAGCGGCGTTGATGAAGAACGGTGGGCGTTACGCTGTCAGGTGAGTTCTGCACGGGATCGTGGTGATCAGGCAAGCGTTGCATTTGAAGGTGATTTGTCAGTTGGTGGCCGCTGCTCTGTGGGCTGGGGCTGCGGTCAGTCGAGGAGGGAGTCTACGAAGCTGGTGGAGTCGAAGGGGATGAGGTCTTCGAGTTTTTCGCCGATGCCGGCGTAGACGACGGGCAGCTTGAGTTCGGTGGCGATGGCAAGGACGATGCCTCCCTTGGCGGTGCCGTCGAGCTTGGTGAGGACGATGCCGGTGACGCGGGCGGCCTCGGTGAAGAGGCGGGCTTGCTGTAGGCCATTTTGACCGGTGGTGGCGTCCATGACGAGGAGGGTCTGGTGCGGTGCGCCGGGCACCAATTTCTCTGCTGTCCGGCGCATCTTGTCTAGCTCTTTCATCAGGTCGGTCTTGGTGTGGAGGCGGCCTGCGGTATCGACGATGAGGACCTGGATGCCGCGGGCTTTGGCGGCGGTGCAGGCGTCGTAGAGCGCGGCTGAGGGGTCGCCGCCCTGCTTGGTCTTGATGATGGGAGTGTTGGAGCGGCTGGCCCAGACTTCGAGCTGCTCGATGGCGGCGGCGCGGAAGGTGTCGGCAGCGCAGAGGAGCACGGTGCGGCCCTGCTGGGTGAAGAGGTGCGCGAGCTTGCCGGTGGTGGTAGTTTTGCCGGTGCCGTTGACGCCAACCATCATGAGGACCTCGGGCGGGGTTGCGGGGTGAGTGACGGGGATGGCGACGCCGTCGAGGATGCGCTTGAGTTCGGCTTTGAGGAGGGTCTTGAGCTCGGTGCCGCTCTCGATGCCGGTGCGGAGGGCGCGGGCCCGAAGATTGTTGATGATTTCGGCGGAGGTGGCGGCTCCTATGTCGGCGGCGAGGAGGAGGGGCTCGAGGTCGGAGAGGGTGGATTCGTCGACCTCGCGGGTGAGGGCGATGAAGCCGCCGAGGGACTCGTTGAGGGTCTCGCGGGTGCGGGTGACCGCCTGCTTCATGCGGTCGAAGAAGCCGCGCTTCTGCTCGGGCTCGGGGACTGGAGGCTGGTCGGGGTCTGGGTCGGGTTTGTCGCGTTTGCCGAAGAGTGAAAAGGCCATGAAGATTTAGTTTAGCAATGCGGGGCGGGGCGGACTTCTTTAGTGCGTGGCTTGCTGCTTAGGGCAAGTGGATGGTGGGAGTTTCGAGATCCCACCCTTCGCGCTGAGACTGCGAAGGATGGGGCACCCGCAGGTTTGCCGGGGCGCTCAGAAGGACATCTTCAGGAAGAAAGAAAAGCCGCACCTGGCGGGAGAGCAGGCGCGGCGGGGTTGCTAGAGGCTGTGGACGTATGCGAGGAGGTTGTCGGTGTCCTGCTCGGTGAGGATGCCCTTGAAGGAGGGCATGACGCCGATGGGGCCCGAGTGGCCGTTGAGGAGGTAGCCGCGGATGGTGGCAGCGGGGACGCGGGGGTGGGCGCCGCTGTTCACATGGTAGAGGCTGGGGCCGACCTTTTGCTGGCCCTCATTAGTCGAGTGGCAGGGGAAGCAATTCTTGAGAAAGACCTGCTGGCCGGCGTGGATGGCAGCGGGATCGGTCGAGGTAGCTTTTGCAGCGGTCTTCGTTGTCTTCGCGGTTTTTGCGGTTGCAGTTGCCGGGTCGGCGGGGGCAGCGTGGAGCTGGGTCGCGGCGATCCCACAGAAGAGGGCCAGGGTAAGAGAGGTCGCGATGAGGGGCTTATGCATACATTCTCCGAAAGTCAGTTAACAACGTGTTTCAAGTCCAATCAAACCCACAGGATATAACCCGCAAACCGTCAAATGGTTGCGGTCGGGCGGCGGCGATGAGAAGGACTCGTACGATGATTTTGAAGATACAGGAACGGAATGATGGCGAGCAATGACTGAAGTCGGCAGTGCAGTATTATTCGTCGCGGCCGGGACGGGACATGAGGTCGCGGATCGCGTCGCTAGGGCGTTTGTTGTGGTGGAGGATGGCATCGACCTGCTCGGTAATGGGCATCTCGACGTCGTAGCGGGCGGCCAGGCCGATGGCGGCGGTGGTGGAGCGGACGCCTTCGGCGACCTTGCCATGGAGCCCGGCGATGATGTCGGGGAGCTGGCGGCCTCGGCCCAGCTCGATGCCGACGGAGCGGTTGCGGGAGAGGGTGCCGGTGCAGGTGAGAATGACGTCTCCGACGCCGGAGAGGCCGGCGAGGGTCTGGCGGCGACCTCCGCAGGCGATGGCAAGGCGGGTGATTTCGACGATGCCGCGAGTGATGAGCGCGGCGGCGGAGTTATGGCCGAGATTGAGGCCGTGGACGACTCCGGAGGCGAGGGCAATGACGTTTTTGAGCGAGCCGCCGAATTCGACGCCGGCGACGTCGTCGTTGGTGTAGAGACGAAGAGAGGACGAGGAGAAGAGGCGCTGGACGGTCTGTCCGACGCCGGGGTAGCTGGAGGCGACGACGATGGCGGTCGGGGCACCGGCGGCGACCTCCTGCGCGAAAGATGGGCCGCCGAGAACGGCGAGGGGATTGTTCGTGATCGAGGCGATAACCTGCGAGATACGCAGGAAGCTGGTCTCTTCGAGGCCTTTGGAGGCGCTGACGAGGAGCTGGTCGCGGGTGAGTGCGGGAGCGATCTCGGTGATGATGTCGCGGACGTGCTGCGAAGGCGTGACGCAGAGGATGATGTCGGCCTCGAAGATGCAGCCGAGGAGGTCATGAGTGACCTCAATGCCCGTAGGGAGGGTGAAGCCGGGGAGGTAGGGGAGGTTTTCACCGTGTTCGAGGAGCTGGTCGGCGAGCGCGGGGGAGTGGGCCCAGAGGCAGATTTCGTGGCCACCGCGACGGGCGAGGGAGAGGGCGAGGGCAGTTCCCCAGGCACCTGCACCGAGGATGGAGATGCGGCTCACGCAGCCACTTTTTTCGCGCCAAAGCGATTCTCTGTGCCGGCAAGCAGGCGGCGGATGTTGGCGTGATGTTTGACGATGATGATGATGGGAATGACGGTGAGCGCTGCGATTGCCAGGGGGGTGCGCGAGTGGATGAAGTGGAGGCCGAAGAGGGGGACCGAGGCTGCTCCGAGGACCGAGCCGAGGGAGACGTAGCGGGTGAGGAGCAGGACGATCAGGAAGACCGCGAAGATGGCCAGGCCGATTGGCCAGCTAAGAGCGAGATAAACGCCGAGGGAGCTGGCGACGCCCTTGCCTCCGCGAAAACGAAGCCAGATGGGGAAGCAGTGACCGAGGATGGCTGCGATGGCGGCGGCGAAGGCCAGGTCTGGAATGCCGGGAGCAAGATATTTGGCGAGCATTACGGCGGCGTAAGCCTTGCCGAGATCGAGCAGGAGAGTGGCGATGCCGAGACCTTTGGCGCCGGTGCGGGCGACGTTGGTGGCGCCGATGTTGCCGCTGCCAAAGCTGCGAATGTCTTCCTTGAGGAAGATGCGGACGAGCAAATATCCGAACGGGATCGAGCCGAGGAGGTAGGCGATCGAGATGGAGACAAGCCAGGTGTTCATTGGTGGCTTCAAGTTTAGCAAGGGTGAAGGGAGTTGCGTTCGTGTGGTGGCGACGGAAGCACGTTATCTTCATCTAACTGCGTGTGGTCGTATGAGGAGTTGTATCGTCCTCCGATAGTCAGGGTTTTGAAGGTTCGAGGGAGATCTGATGTCGAAGATAAAGAAGGTTGTAATTACTGAGTTTGGGGACGAAAGCAAGCTGGCGATTGTGGAAGCAGAGCTTCCCGATCCTGGGGCAGGAGAGGTGCAGCTCACGGTCGACTATTCGATTGTTTCCGGCTCCGATGTGAACATGCGGCGCGGGACGTATCCGTTTCAGCAGAAGGCTCCTTTGACGCCGGGTTATAGCGTGCTTGGACGGGTGCGAGTGAATGGCAAAGGCAGCTCGAAGTTCAAGGTGGGCGATTGCGTGGCGTGTCTTTCGAAGTACGAGGGGCAGGCAACGCTGATCAATCTGCCGGAGAAGTTTCTGGTGCGTGTGCCCGAGGGAGTCGACCATAAGGAAGCGGTAGCGCTGGTGCTGGACTGGGTGACCGCGTACCAGATGCTGCACCATGCGGCGCATGTCCGAACGGGGCAGAAGATCTTTGTTCATGGGCTGAGCGGTGGGGTGGGCGGCGCGCTGCTGAGTCTTGGGCGGATTGCGGGAGCGCAGGTTTTCGGCACAGCCGCAGTCAGCAAGCACGAGGAGATGCGCGGCCAGGGAGCGGTTCCTTTCGACTATTCGAACAAGGAGTGGATGGGCGCGATGCAAGGGCTCGGTGGTGTGGATGCGGTCTTCGATCCGCTGGGCTATGAGAGCTTTGACGAGTCGTACGCCATTCTTGGCAAGGGAGGAATTCTGGTGGCTTATGGGATGAATCTGCCGGGGTTGACGAAGACTCCCGGGCGTGCGGCGCTACCCGCCATCCTCAAGTTATTGGCAAAAAATCTGCTTTTCTGGTCGGGAAAGCGAACCACGTTTTATGGGCTGACGCGGACGTCCAAGAACTATAAGCCTGATCTGGAGCTGCTCTTCGAGTGGCTGAGGGTTGGCAAGCTCAAGGTGCCGATCAAGGCTATGTTCAAGCTCGAAGAGATCCAGCAGGCGCACCGGGAGTATGCCCGCAGTGCAAAGACAGGCTCCATCATTCTGGAAGTGAGTTAGAGGAGGAGGCGGCTTATTGCTAGCTCTTCTCGAGCACCATGTGCGTTGCGAGTTCGGTGGCCGCGTGTTCCGTGACAGAAAATCCAAGTGCTGTGAGGTCGAGGCCGCTGAATAGCGATTCCCCTTGACCCAGCAGTACCGGGGACAACGCAAGGTGCAGCGAATCGATCAGGCCGGCCTGCAGGTATTGACGGACGGTAGAAACACCGCCTCCGATCTTGACGTCCTTATCGCCTGCGGCTTGTTTGGCGAGGCGCAACGCTTCCTCGATGCCTTCAGTCACGAAGTAGAAGGTCGTTCCGCCCTCCATCGCGAGGGGATCGCGCGCGTAGTGGCTGAGTACGAAGGTTGGCGCGTGATACGGAGGATTGTCGCCCCACCATCCCTTCCAGGAATCGTCTGGCCAGGGGCCGCGCACTGGGCCGAACATGTTGCGGCCAAGGATGAAGGCCCCGAAGTTGTCCATGGCGCGATGCGCGAACTGGTCGTCGACATCGACGGTTCCGCCTTCCTTGCCGTGCATCGCGCAGAATGTTTTTGTGTGAAAAAACCACTGGAAGATCTCGGGGCCACGCTTGCCGAGTGGATTGTTCAAGCTCTGCTCCGGACCTGCACCGAAGCCGTCGAGGGAGACGCTGAATCCTGCGACACGAACCTTTGGCATGAGTACCTCTCCTTTGAGACCTGAAGCTTGCAACGACCGATGCCTGCATGCTCCGATTCTTCTTTATAAACGCGATTTACGCTGGTGTCGATTGGGATTGGAATGAGGGGCGTGCGAAAGGTTCCCAGGGCCTTAGAGGAGGTGGCGACGGATGAGTTCGAGGGCGTGCTGGCTGGCCCAGAAGCGGATGCGCTCGCGGTCGCCGGTGAGGTTGAGTTCCTTGACAGTGGTGGTCTGGCCGTCGGCGAGGGCTATGTAGACGAGGCCGATGGGCTTGTTCTCGTCGGGGCCAGGTGCTCCGGGGCCGGGGCCAGCGATGCCCGTTATAGAGACGCCGAGGGAGGCTCCGGTGCGGGTGCGGATGCCTTCGGCGAGGGCGGCGGCGGTTTCGGGGCTGACGGGGCCGTAGGTGGCGACGGTGGCCGGGGGGACGTCGGCGAAGATGGTCTTGAGGG
>JBDTDX010000236.1:0-8671 GCA_039922815.1 Granulicella sp. | reverse complement strand
CTCGACGCCCCCGTCCGCCGCGTCGCCGCGATGGATACCTTTGTCGCCTACCAGCCCATCCTCGAAGACATCATCCTTCCCCAGCCCGAGGACATCTACCAGGCCATCTCCGAGCTAGCTGCCTTCTAGCCATTGCCTTAGTTACCCGGCGCGAGATCTTCGCCCAGTCCGTAAGATCGTAATTCTCCCACCCGCGCAACTGCCTACCCCAAGCCGTGTCTATCCAAACAGACACGCGCCCGGTATGCTGGGCCCGCGGAGAACCTCATGAAGCTTATCCCATCATCGGCAGGGAAGACCCTTACCGCTGCTTTCCTCTGCACTCTCATTGCTGGCCAGCCGCTCCTCGCCGCCACGGCTGCGCCTCAGAAAAAATCAGCCGCAATAACTCCCGAAGGCAACGACCGCGTCCTCCACGCCCTCAACCGTTTCACCTTCGGCCCACGTCCCGGTCAGGTTGCCGAGGTCCAGAAACTCGGCCTCAAGCGCTGGTTCGAGCAGCAGCTCAACCCCGCCGCCGTCGACGACTCCGTCCTCGACGCTCGCCTCGCCGCATTCCCCGCCATGCAGCTTTCGCAGGAAGCTCTGATGCAGAGATACCCTTCGGGGCAGCTCCTCCGCCAGATCGAGCGCCAGGACATGGCCCTCCCCACCGATCCCCTTGAGCACACCATCTACGCCGACCAGCTTGCCTTCTACAAGTTGGCGCAGGCCCGCAAAGCCGCCAAGACCGAAGCCCCCGCGACCCCTATGAACGCAGATACGGCCATGAAGCAGGAGAACGCCGACCTCACCAATGACCTTGCGGACCCGGCCATCGCCACCTCGCTCGCTGTCCACGAAGAGAAGCTCTACTCCGGCCTCGAAGCAGTCAAGATCATTAACCTCCCGCCCGACCAGCGCATCTCCCGCATCCTCGCCATGCCGCCGCAGGACTTCATCGCCTTCCGCCAGAGCCTCAGCCGCCGCGAGTTTGCCGAAGCCACCCAAGGCCTCACCCCCGAGCAGAAAGAGATCCTCACAGCCCTCACCGGTTCAGCCCGCGTCGTCTCCGGCGAGCTCCTCCAGTCCCGCCTCCTCCGCGACATCTACTCCGACCGCCAGCTTCAGGCCGTCATGACCGACTTCTGGCTCAATCACTTCAACATCTATCTCCGCAAGAACCAGAACGAGCCCTATCTCCTGCCCTCCTTCGAGCGCGACGTCATCCGCCCCAACGCCCTCGGCAACTTTGAAACCCTGCTCACCGCCGTCGCCCAAAGTCCCGCCATGCTCGTCTATCTTGACAACTGGCAGAGCATCGGCCCCGGCTCCCAGGCTGCTCAGCGCGCCATCCAACGCAAGCAGAGGAATCCCGACGCCAAGGGTCCCTCCGGCCTCAACGAGAACTATGCCCGCGAGTTGATGGAGCTCCATACCCTCGGCGTCAACGGTGGCTACACCCAGGCCGACATCACCCAGGTCGCTAAAGTCTTCTCAGGCTGGACCATCGAGCGCCCCTATCTCGGTGCCGCCTTCCAGTTCGAGCCGAACCGTCATGAGCCCGGCCCCAAAACCGTCCTCGGCCACACCATCCAACCCGGCGGCCAGCAGGAGGGCCTCGAACTTCTCCATCGCCTCGCCACCAGTCCCGCCACCGCGCACTTCATCAGCCAGAAGCTCGCCGTCCGTTTCGTCTCCGATAACCCGCCGCCCGCCCTCGTGGACCGCATGGCCAGGTCGTTCCTTGCTTCCAACGGCGACATCAAAACCGTCCTCCGTACCCTCTTCGACTCACCGGAACTCTGGTCCCCCGCCGTCGTCCGCGCCAAGATCAAGACCCCCATCGAGTTCGTCGCCTCCGCCGCCCGCGCCGCCGACGCGCAGGTCACCACCGCCCAGCCCCTCGTCCAATCTCTCGCCAAACTCGGCATGCCGATCTACGGAATGCAAACGCCCAACGGCTATAGCTGGAACTCCGACCAGTGGGTCTCCACCGGCGCGCTCGTCAGCCGCATGAACTTCGCCCTGGTCCTCACCGCCGACCGCATGCCCGGCATTCGCACCGGCCTTACGCCGCTTCTCAACGGCACAGCCGCCTCCGACCCTGCCGCCCAAGAGAAGCACCTCGAACTCCTCCTCCTGGGCCAGCCCGCCAGCGACCACACCCGCGCCACCGTCCTCCAGCAGTTTCAGAACAACGCCGCACAGCAGCAGGCTGAGAACGATTTCGCCATTAAGCCCGACGAAGATGCGGCTCCTCCCAAAGGGGGCCGCCTTCGCAAGGCCACCGCTTTTTCATCCGATGCTGATACCGGCATGATGGCGGGCCTTCTGATTGGGTCGCCAGATTTCCAACGCCGTTGAGCCGTCGGCTGGATGTCCTATTCTCTTTCTTTCTGCTATTTGGATTTCGAGAATGGATGAACGATTAAGTTATTTATATTGATGAGTATGCGCAGATTAGATGAACCGATTGATTTACTGTAAAGAAGATTGACGATGATTTCACAACAGTTGCAGGATACGCGCTGTTGGTGTTCCGTTTTTAACGGTCAGCATAGCCAACGTGATTGGGAGTTGAAAGCGCCGCGGTCCAGCGCTGCCGGGATTCAGGTAGAGGACGCCCTTCTGCGTTTCCATTCCAGGTTGATGTGAATGTCCGCTGACAACGACCGAAATGCCGGATGCAGCAGGATTCAGATCGAGGTCGCGTACGGAATGCACGAGGTAGAAGAAGACGCCACCAAGCTCGACCATTTCGGTAGCCGGTAGTTCAGCGCAGGCACCGTGGATATCTACGTTGCCCCGGATCGCCGTGACGGGAGCGATCGTCCGCAGCGTGATGAGAATGTCATAGTTCCCAATATCGCCAGCGTGGAGAATATGCTCCACGCTGGCGTCGCGCAGCACTGCCAGTGCCTCTGGCCGGAGCAGGCCGTGCGTATCCGAAATAACGCCAATCTGCATCAACCCCGGCATTACGCGATTTTCAAACTCGCCAAGGAAGCATAGTGCCGACTCTGGGCAGGGTCATGGCTTCGGTCTGGGTCGATCCGTAGTTCCAACACCGTGATGCCTGTGAGTGCCACTGCGTAGTCTTCGATCTCTTCGGTGGTGCCTGAGGGGCTAAAATTCCACTGCTGGCGAACTACCTCCTGCGGCACTTCACCTTCGACATGCACAAAGATTGCGAATTCCTGGGAGCGCTCCGCAGTATCTTCGATGAAATGTAGTTGAATCCGGCGAATCGTCAGCGGCTCATCGAAGTGCATCCGAAGCACCTGCGGCCCCGTGCTCGATGCCTTCCATCCGGACGCCCCCTTCCTGCCGATGGCATGCTCAATGGGGAAGTTTTCGTCCTCTGAGGTCATCTCCACACGGGCGATGCGCTCCAGATCACGCCAGAGGTCGCTGATTGGCATTGAGGCAACGGCGACGGGTGTAACGATACTCTTACGCATGCACTTACTCCTTAAGTCTCAAAGCCAAGCATACGCGATGGAGTCACAGGCCTGCGGTCAGGCGTGTCCGGGGATCGAGATAGTCTCGCAGCGCATCGCCGATGAAGTTGAATGAGAGCACGCTCAACATGACTGCCATCGCGGGAAAAAAGACGAGGTGTGGCGAGTCGAACAGGTGAGAACGCGCATCGTTGAGCATCGATCCCCAACTCGCCGCAGGAGCTGGAATGCCTAGTCCGAGAAAGCTCAGTGTTGCCTCGGCCAGCACCGCTCCGGCCATCCCGATCGCTGCCTGAACAATCAGCGGCTGCATAATATTCGGCAGGATGTGGCGGCAAATCACCCGAAGATCGCTTGCCCCAAGCGCCCGTGCCGCTTCAACGAACTCGCGCTCCTTTACTGCCATCACTTGTGCCCTGACCAGCCTTGCATAGCCAACCCAGCCTGAGATGGCAAGCGCCAGAATAAGGTTCAGCAATCCTGGCCCTAGGAACGCTACAAAGGCGATTGCCAGCAGGATTCCAGGCAGGGCGAGAAACGCATTTGTGACGTAGATATTGACAACGGTGTCTGTCCAGCCACCGTAAAAACCGGCAAGACATCCAAACACGAGACCAACGGCAAGTGATAGCCCGACAACGCTCACCGCAACCACCATGGAGATTCGCGCGCCGTAGAGCGTTCGCGAAAGAATATCCCGCCCGAGCTCGTCGGTCCCGAACCAGTGCGCCGCGGAGGGCGCCATCAATCGTCCCGTCAGATCCAGGCGGGCCGGGTCCTGAGGAGCCAGCCACGGCGCGAAGACAGCACATATCACAAAAAGAGCCAGCAGGGCGATGCCAAGCACCGCCAACGGTTGCTGTCTCCATCGTGAAATTGTTGGCGCGTTACTCACCGTTCCAGCATCGCCTCATCTGTCCTTCCGCGCAACCGATAGAATCGTAGGTGAGCTTCATTTGGCATCTGAACGATCTGTATCTATTCAATCGACGAGGGGAAGTTTGCGAATTTTGATCTACGGGCTGAACTACGCCCCTGAACTCACCGGCATCGGTAAATACACCGGCGAGATGGCTTCGTGGCTTACGAAGCGCGGCCATGAAGTGCGTGTCGTTGCTGCGCCTCCGTATTATCCGGCCTGGCGCGTCAGGGATGACTATCGCGGTGATCTCTACCGTATTGAGCGCGAACCCGGGAAGCCGGTTGTCTATAGAACGCCGCTTTACGTGCCGCAAAAGCCTAATGGTATTAAGCGAATGGCCCACCTTTTCTCTTTCATGGTGGGCAGTGTTCCGATCATGATTCCACAGATTTTCTGGCTTCCTCAGGTCGTCTTTACCGTGGAGCCAACGTTTTTTGGTGCTCCACTCGCCCTGCTCGTCGCCAAGGGTGCAGGAGCCTGTTCCTGGCTGCACGTACAAGATTTTGAGGTGGACGCGGCTTTCGATCTCGGCCTATTGCCGGCGGAAGGACCGATTCACACGTTTGCATTGTGGCTGGAAAAGCGCTTCACCAGTGCTTTCACGAGGTTCTCCAGCATTTCTACGAAGATGGTAGAACGCATGCATGCCAAAGAAGTGCCCGTAGACCGCACGGTTCTCTTTCCCAACTGGGTCGATATCGATCACATCCGTCCGCAGGAAAAGGATCATAACAGCTATCGCCAGGAACTCGGTCTCGAAGGCAAGATCGTTCTGATGTACTCAGGCAATATGGGAAAGAAGCAGGGTCTCGAAGTGCTCGGCCCGCTCGCGGAGTTCTTTCGATCCGACAGCCGCATTCATCTGCTCTTCTGTGGCGATGGTGCCTTTCGTCCGCAGTTGGAGGCGATGGTCGGCGACCTGCCAAATGTGACGTTACTTCCATTGCAACCGTTGGATCGCCTGAGCGATCTGCTCAGCGCTGCGGATATCCACCTACTTCCACAGCGTGCTGGTGCGGCTGATCTCGTTATGCCCTCGAAGCTCACGGGAATGCTGGCAAGTGGGCGCCCGGTTGTCGCGACGGCCGATCCCGGTACGCAGGTTGCGCACGTGGTTGAAGGTTGTGGGCTGATTGTCCAGTCCGAAGACGAACTGGCTTTGCACACAGCGGTCTTACGGTTAGTAGATGATGCGCCCTTGCGACAACGGTTAGGCGAGGCAGCGCGTCGTTATGCCCTTGAGCATCTCAATAAAGAAAGTGTGTTGCTCCAATTTGAAGCAGACCTCGAAGCGGCCCTCGAATATTCATAGCGTTTTCCAGGTGTATGGGAAAGGGCGACGCTCCACGAGCGAATCAAGTAAACTGAAGTCAGTATAAAAAATCAGAGGAGTGTGGTTTTGAAGAGAGCGCTAATCACAGGAGTTACGGGACAGGATGGCGCTTATCTGGCGGAGTTTCTTCTCAAGAAGGGTTATGAGGTGCATGGCATCAAGCGCCGCAGTTCACTCTTCAATACCGCCCGGATTGACCATCTCTATGAAGACCCGCATCTGCCTTCGCCGCACTTCATTCTTCACTATGGCGATTTGACGGATAGCTCCTCTCTGATCCACATCGTCCAAAAGTGCCAGCCTGACGAGATCTATAACCTCGGGGCACAATCGCACGTTCAGGTCTCTTTCGAACAACCCGAGTACACAGCGGATGCCGATGCCATGGGCCCGCTCCGCTTGCTCGAAGCCATTCGCATTCTCGGTCTTGAAAAAAAGACGAAGTTCTACCAGGCAAGTACTTCCGAACTATACGGGCTGGTGCAGGAAACTCCGCAGACGGAGATGACGCCCTTTTATCCGCGTAGCCCGTACGCAGTCGCAAAGATGTATGCCTACTGGATGGTGGTCAACTATCGCGAAGCGTACGGGATTCATGCCTGCAACGGTATTCTCTTCAATCATGAATCGCCTATGCGTGGCGAAACCTTTGTCACTCGCAAGATTACGCGTGGACTTTCGCGCATCAAGGTGGGGCTCCAGAAAATTTTGTTCCTGGGAAATCTTGACGCAAAGCGCGACTGGGGACATGCGCGCGATTACGTTGAAATGCAATGGTTAATGCTCCAGCAGGACAAGCCCCAGGATTATGTCATCGCAACCGGCGTGCAGCACAGCGTCCGCGAGTTCGTCCAGCGGTGTGCGAGTCTGCTGGAGCTGGACATTACCTGGCAGGGAACTGGGCTCGATGAGAAGGCTGTCGACACGGCTGGCAATGTCGTCGTCGCTGTCGACCCCCGCTACTTTCGGCCTACTGAAGTCGCTTCATTGCTGGGCGATCCCTCTAAGGCCAAACGCGAACTCGGCTGGGTTCCTCGGACTACGTTCGACGATTTGGTACGTGAGATGGTCGAAGCAGACCTTACCCTTGCCAAGCGCGATGCCCTTGCGGTTGCCCACGGGTTTGATGCCTTCACAGCATGCGAAACCTAACCGGTGGTCATTGAGTAAAGTATGAAATTCATGAAGCAGGATGCCCGGATTTACATTGCTGGCCACCGCGGCCTGGTCGGCTCCGCAATTTGCCGTTCACTCGAACAGCAAGGATTCACGAATCTCATCACGCGCAGCCGACAGAATCTCGACTTACTCGACCACGCTGCCGTCGATCGCTTCTTCAAGACGGAACAACCTGAGTTTGTCTTCCTCGCCGCCGCAAAAGTTGGCGGCATTCTTGCTAACAGTACTTATCCTGCCGACTTCATCCGGGATAACCTTACGATCCAGACCAATGTGATCGAAGCAAGCAGGATCGCTGGCGTCAATCGGCTTCTCTTCCTTGGTTCAAGTTGTATTTATCCCAAACTGTGTCCACAGCCGATCAAGGAAGAGTATCTCCTGAGCGGACCGCTGGAGCCGACCAATCGCGCCTACGCTATCGCCAAGATCGCTGGCATTGAGCAATGCTGGTCCTACAATCGCCAGTATGGGACACGCTATCTGGCAGCCATGCCAACGAACCTGTATGGTCCCGGTGACAACTTCGACTTGATCAACTCGCACGTCTTGCCAGCGCTGATCCGCAAGACTGCAGAGGCGAAAGCTGGCGGTAAAAAGGAACTGGTTGTTTGGGGAACCGGAACGCCGCGTCGCGAACTGATGTACTCCGACGATCTCGCTCAGGCATGTACCTTCTTGATGAATCTCGATGAAACCCGCTATGCATCGCTGCTTCTTGAAGACGCGCCCCCGCTGATCAACATTGGAACTGGTGAAGATGTCACCATCCGGGAGCTTGCGGAGACGGTTGCGCGCGTCCTCGAGTTTGAAGGCGAGCTTGTCTTCGACAGCAGCAAGCCAGATGGAACGCCACGGAAGTTGATGGATGTCTCCCGTCTGCGTGCGCTCGGCTTTCACCATACGATGAGCCTGGAGCAGGGAATTCGGATGACCTGGGACGCTGTAAACGCACAACTCGTTTCTGGATCGTGACGCTGGCGTTGTAATTCTTTCGACGACAACCTGAAAGCGATTCCCGTGTTCAATCGAATTATGGTGAGTGCTTTTCTCTATACGGTCGTTGCGATTCTTATTCTGGGTTCATACCCAGTTCACGCGCAGAACACCGTAGCGGTTCGATATCTACTTTCAGCACTCAATCAGGAGCGAACGAGCCGCGGCATCACTCCGGTCCGACTGGATGCTGCACTGACGCAGGTGGCGGTTGCCCACGCTCATCTGATGGCGGATCACGGCAGCATCTCGCATCGTTTTTCCGGTGAATTGAACCTTTCTGCGCGCAACTCTGCAGTGGGGGCACATTTCGATCGCATTACTGAGAATGTCGCGGAAGGGCCAACAGCGGTAGCCCTTCACGACGCCTGGATGCACTCCCCAGGTCACCGCGCCAACATTCTCGATCGTGCTGTGGATGCGGTGGGCATTGCGGTGGTTGAGCGAAGCGGACAACTCTATGCCGTGCAGGACTTTCAACGTACGGTTGATAACCTCGCGCTCGATCAACAGGAGGCTGCGGTGGGCATTTTACTTGACCGGGCAGGGCTGGAACTTATTCCAGGCGCGGATGCTCGACTTACCTGTGCGATGCTTCTGGATATGCCGGCTCACAACAACCCAGCTTC
The DNA here is from genome assembly GCA_039922815.1 of Granulicella sp. Classification (GTDB taxonomy): domain Bacteria; phylum Acidobacteriota; class Terriglobia; order Terriglobales; family Acidobacteriaceae; genus Edaphobacter. The sequence goes on along the minus strand of JBDTDX010000236.1, from coordinate 172 downwards.
GTAGTCCGTTACACCACGGCCGATCTTACAACTCTCCCCAGCCAACTTCAGATGCGCCTGGCCAAAGCTGGAGATCAGCATGCCAGTGTCGGAGCCTGTATCTCGAGAGGAAAAACTAACTTTAGTGCCTATAGTATTGCTATTTTGCTCTATCCGTAGAAGCGCTTTACCC
>JBDTDX010000235.1:0-4932 GCA_039922815.1 Granulicella sp. | reverse complement strand
TTCGCCACTAACCCTGGACAAACGCTCTCTACACATACTCTTATCCTTCATTGGGATGGCAAGGCATGGAAAGCGATTCCCCATCCCAATCCTGGCAAAGGATTTGATGTGCTTACCGGGCTTACTGCTATTTCAACCAGTGATGTCTGGGCTATCGGACTCTTTTCCAACGAGAATAACCGCATTGAAATAGGTGAGGAACTGTTTGAACACTGGAATGGCTCATCCTGGACAGTGACGAAAACCTGCAATCGCAGGCAGCCATCCGCAAATTAGGCGCCACCCACGAAGGCACCTTCCGCAACCACTACCTCATGCACGACGGCAGCCAGCGCAACAGCGTCTGGTTCTCCATCATCCGCGAAGAATGGCCCGAACTCCGCCCCCGCCTCGAAGCCCGCCTCACCCCCGCCAGTTGGCTCCGAAAGCTTTGAGGGGGTGAGTTCAGTAACTCCGACAGCTTTGAAGGGTCGAGTTCACTAACACAGACAGTTTTGACGGGGCGGGGCTTTAGCCCCTGAGGGAAATTTTCCACCCCATTCAAACCGCCGCCGCACCCCTCTTCCTCGCGCTGAAAAACTTCCAGGCCCCACCTATCAGCGCCGTCAGCGTAGCAATCAGCCACTGCCAGTTGCCCCGCACAAAATCCCCCACCATATCCGCCGGATCGACCTTCACCGCAATCTCGCGGTCCACCGTCGTAAAGTCCTTCGCCATCCCATTCAGCTCAATCGTCGCCGCCAGGTGCAGCCGCAGCGTACCCGAGTGCTTCGGCTGAATATCCCACGCCCACGTCGTCGGCACCGACCCCGCCACCATCTGCTCCTCGGAGCTCAACGCCGTAATCGTAAAGTCCCCGCTCGTCAGCGTCATCTTCATCTTCGGCGTAGTCGAGGTCGCCACCGTCGTCACCTGCGTCCCCGCATCCGTCGCCATCCCCGCCGCCAGCGCAGCGGCAGACACCTCATCCGTGCCAATCCTCGCCACGATATGCGCCGTATCCGCCATCTTCATATTCGGCGGCGTGGTGTACGCCAGGTTTCCCGGCTTCAGGTGAGCCAGCGCATCATCCAGCTTCGTAGCATCATCCTTCGGAACCGGAACTCCCGCACCCGAAGCAATCGTCTCGCCGCCAGCAGCAATCGGTCCGCTGTCGCCGCCAATCGGAGTCACCGGCCTGATCATCTGCAGCGGACGAGGAACCGGTCGCACCGCCGCCGAAGCCCCGGGCCTTTGATCCGCCCCTACCGCTTCGCCACCCCTGTTCGGCCTCACAGCTGCTGTCTCATTTTTAGGCGGAGGAGCAGGAGGCATCACAGCCTTCGCACCCTGCGACTTCTCCGCAGCCGGTGCCACCTCCGTCGAAGCATCCGTCGGCGGCGTGCTCATCGACCGCGGCGCACTGCTGCACCCGGAGAGCGCCATAGCCAACGCACCCACGCCCAACACGGCTATGCTTAAACGCGCCAAGCCCACCTTCATTCGCTTCAAAAGACGTCCCTCCGAGTGGAGAGTAGTATAGGCGCAAATCCCCACCATACAAGATCAAATTCCGCTGCTATCCAGCAGCCGCAATCGACACCAGCGGCCCAGCCCCCACCCCATCCACCGTCCGCTTCAACTGCCCACACGCCGCATAAATATCCCGCCCCCGAGGCCGCCGTATATACGTCGGAATCCCGCCCTCAATCAGCATCTTCTGAAACACCGCCACATCCCCCGGCACCGGCTGCACATACTCAATTCCCGGCCCCGGATTCCACACAATCAGATTCACCTTCGCCCGCATCCCACGCAGCAGCGCCAGCACCTCCCGCGCATGAACCGGCTGATCGTTCACCCCACCCAGCAACACATATTCAAACGTCACATACTCCCGCTTCGTCATCGGGATCGTCGCCACCGCATCGAGCAGCGCCTGAATATTCCACTTCCGCGTGATCGGCATAATGCGCTCGCGCACCGCATCGTTCGAAGCATTGAGCGACAGCGCCAGTTTCGGCCTCACCGGCTCCAGCGCAAACCGCCGTATCGAAGGCTCAATCCCGCTCGTAGACACCGTCATCCGCGACTCCGGCAGACCCATCCCCCCACTCAGCAGCCGCACGCTATCCATGAACGAGTCATAGTTCAAAAACGGCTCGCCCATCCCCATAAACACCAGGTTGATCCGGTCCTTCCCCACCTTCACCCCATGCCGCGCCACCACCGCCGCCACCTGCCCGGCAATCTCCCCGGCAGTCAAATTCCGCTTGATACCCAGCTTCGCCGTCAAACAAAACTGGCAGTTGACCGCACACCCCACCTGGCTAGAAATACAGATCGTAGCCCGCCGATACCCCATCCCCTCCAACACCCCAACATCCTGCCAACGCTTCTTCCCCGCCGCTTGCCCGCCGCCATCCCGCAGCGCACTCGTCTGGTCATCCCCCAGCGCCCTTTTGTCGTCATCCCGCAGCGCAGCGGAGGGATCTGCTTTTATGCCCGCCCCAGCAAAAACACCGGGTGCCCCATCCTTCGCAGCCTCACCGCGAAGGGTGGGATCGAACACCTCTCCCTCCACCAAAAAACTGTCATCCTGAGCGAAGCGCAGCGCAGCCGAAGGACCTGCATTTGCATTCCCCACCTCAATCACATCCACCTCACCCAACTCCTCAGCCGCCGCCTCACTTCCATCCCCACGCTCGCCGCCATCCCCCTCCGGCATCCACACCGTCTCCACCGTCTCCCCATCCGCCATCCGCATCAGGTACCGCTCCGTCCCATCGACAGAAGTCGCCGTCTGCACCATCTCCGGCCGTCCAACAACGAAACCCGATACCGCCATCCGCTCCCGCAGCGCCACCGGCAGCACCGACATCTCCTCCACCGACCCCACCAGCTGCCGATAGAGCGCCTGATGCACCTGCCGCCCCCGATAAGGCTTCTCCCCAAGCCCCACCATCAACTCCGACAACTCCTCCAACCCCATCCCAAACAAAGCACGCAATTCCATGTCTCCAGAATACTTCCTCTTACAATCACCCTCATGGACCAAGCCGCCATCCTCAACGACCTCATCCCCCGCGAGCCCATCTTCCACACCCCGCTCACCGCAGACCCCACGCGCCTCATGGCCCCCACCTACTGGGAGATCGGCGCCTCCGGCCGCATCTACACCCGCGCCATCATCCTCGAACACCTCGCTCAAAACCCACCCATCGACGCCGCCACCGCCAACTGGCGCACCACGAACCACGCCCTCTTCCAACTCTCCCCCGACACCTACCTCCTCACCTACACCCTCCAGCAGGAAGCCCGCCTCACTCGCCGCGCCACCCTCTGGCAACAAACCCCCACCGGCTGGCAGATTCTCTACCACCAGGGCACCCTCGTCGTCGCAGACTAGCCACCAACACCAACGCCACACCGTCCCTTAGCTTCCATCTTGCCTGCCGCGTACAATCAAAATCCTGATCGAACGAGGAGCCACCCATGAATCTCTCCCGCCACCTCCTTCTCGCCGCCCTCCTTCTCGCCCCCACTCTTCTCTGCACCCGGCCTCTCTCCGCCCAGCCCAATCTCATCGTCATCTCCAAGACCGACCACACCCTCGCCGAGGTCGATCCCGCCACCCTCAAGGTCCTCTGGACCGCCCCCGTCGGCCCAAGCCCCCACGAGGTCGCCATCTCCCCCGATAACTCCCACGCCTACATCTCCAACTTTGGCGGCGCATCCTTCCACACCATCTCCGTCGTCGACCTCCGCACCCACAAGGCCCTCCCCGACATCGACACCACTCCCCTCGTCGGTGCCCACGGCCTCGCCTTCGCCGGCAAAACCCTCTGGTTCGCCGCGCAGACCCCCGGCTCCGTCGCCTCCCTCGACCCCGCCACCGGCAAGATCGGAACCACCCTCCTCACGCATCAAGACCACACCCACATGCTCTGGGTCTCCCCCGACCAGAAAAAGGTCGTCGTCATCAACGTCTCCTCCGTCACCATCTTCGAAAAGCACGGCACCACCTGGACCCCCACCCAGGTCAACGTCGATCCCGGCTCCGAAGGCTTCGACCTCACCCCCGACCACAAGCAGATCTGGACCTCCAACGCCAAAACCGGCACCATCTCCGTCATCGACCTCCCCGGCAAAAAGCTCATCGAAACCTTCCCCGCCGACGTCCTGACCGCCAACCGCCTCAAGATCACCCCCGACGGCAAGTTCGCCCTCGTCACCCTGCTCAACGGCCCTGACCTCGTCGTCGTCGACACCGCCACCCGCAAGGTCGTCCGCAGCATCCCCATCGGCCACGGAGCCGCCGGCCTCCTCATCGACGCCGCAGGCAACCACGCCTACGCCTCCTGCGGCCCCGACAACTACGTCGCCGTCATCGACCTCCACACCTGGAAGGTCACCGGCCACATCGAAGCCGGCGGCAACCCCGACGGCCTCGCCTGGCTCAACCCCCGCTAAGCCGCCTCCCCGCTCTTCACCCGCCGATTCCGCACCAACGCAATCAACCCCGCATTCAAAATCGTCAACCCGGCCAGCAGATACAACCCCGCATGTTGCGACCCAAAATACTCATCCGTCCACACCTTTAAATTCGGTGCAAGAAACCCCCCAAGGTTTCCCATCCCAATCACCGCAATCCCGCCAGCCGCCGCACGATCCGCCAGATGCCCCGTCGGGAACGTCCAGAAAAGCGGTTGCACCGCAATCAGCCCGGCGACGGCAAACGAAAGCGCAACCATCCCCACACGCGGCCCCGCACTCGGAAACACAAAACTTGCACAACCCGAAATCAGCAGCGTCCACGCCGCAAGCTGACGATGCTTCTGATACTTATCCGCCGCCCGCGGCAGCCAGTACACCACAGCCAGCGTAAAAATCCACGGGATCGCCGACACCAGCCCCACCACAATCCCCACCGGCTTATGCAGCAGCGCCGAG
>JBDTDX010000234.1:0-7846 GCA_039922815.1 Granulicella sp. | reverse complement strand
CCACCATTCCGGCCAGCGCCACCGAGCACTTCACCACCGGCGTGGACGGCCAGACGAACGTCGCCATCCACGTCGTCCAGGGCGAGCGCGAACTCGCCAAAGATTGCCGGTCTTTAGCCCGTTTTGACTTGAAGGGCATCCCCCCGATGGTCGCCGGTCTGCCGCGCATCGAGGTCAAGTTCCTCATCGACGCCAACGGCATCCTCCACGTCTCCGCCCGCGAGCAGCGCAGCGGCAAAGAGGCCGAGATCGAGGTCAAGCCCACCTACGGCCTCACCGACGAACAGGTCGAAACCATGATCCTCGCCTCCTTCGACAACGCCGAGGAGGACATCCACAATCGTCAGGTGATCGAGGCAAAGAACGAGGCCGAGACCATCCTCACCGCCGTCGAGAAGGGCCGCAAGCACGCAGCCTGGCAGCAACTCACCTCGGACGAGATCACCAAAATCGAAGCCGCCATCCTCGAGCTCAAAGCCTCCGTACAGGGCGGCGATTACAAGATCATCCGCGCCGCCATCGAAGCTCTCGACAAGGCCACACGCCGCTTCGCCGAGCTCATGATGGACACCGCCGTCTCCGGCGCCATGAAGGGCCAGACCATGCAATCCGCCAGCGACAACATGGGCGAAGGCCCCACCGCCCCGCACCCCTTCGCCAAGGCGCAGTTCGACGACACCAAAAAATAAGCGCTCCCAGTAGAATGGAATCAAGACCAGAAAGAGCACAAAGTTATGTCAGTGAGCACCAAAGAAAACGAAGTCGTAGACCTGTCCAAGCCCGCAGCCGAAGGCATGGTGCGCGTCACCTTCCTGCCCGAAGGCCGCACCGTCGAGTTTCCCTTCGACACCCTCCCCTACGAGGGCCACGGCCTGCCCATGAGCTTCCTCGACGTTGCCGAGAACTACGACATCTTCCTCGACCATGCTTGCGGCGGCGTCTGCGCCTGCACCACCTGCCACATCCACGTCAAAGAGGGCGCACCCGGCCTCAGCGAAGCCGAAGACCTCGAGCTCGACCGCATGGAAACCGCCGCCGACATCCAGCTCAACAGCCGCCTCGGCTGCCAGGCCGTGATCGAAAAGCCCGGCACCTACACCGTCGAGATCCCCAAGTGGAATCGCAACTACGTGCAAGAGGGCAAACCCTCCCACGGCCCCGGCGCCTAAATGCTCGGCTAAGCGAGCAGAGTGACGCCGCACTGAAGAAGATACTCTGCCGTTTCGTCGAGCTCCGAAGGAAGACGCGTCGAGTCTTCGACATCGCCTTGTGGAACATAGATCAACATACCTTGTCGGGCTCTGGTTAGAAGAACTCTATAGGCATTCTGCCTGAAGACCTGTTGATCTGCCTTTCTTACCAATCCCCACTTGCTCTGTTTTCCGAAGCGCAGGTCTCGGGCAATCCATGCTGTCCCGTTCCAGATAAAGTCACCCCCCCAGCAGAGTCCGATCCAATCAAGTTCGAGCCCTTGTATTTCAAACTCTGTCGCAAACACCTCGCAGGTATAACTCGACCGTATGTCACTTCGAGGCGCGAGATACCAATGATGCCACGGATAGGCGGCGTGAAAGTCAGAGCTGGGTTCCAACCCCTCAGCCCGAAGCCGCGCAGCACCAGAAGATGCCACCAGTCCGTATCGGCTGTTCCCCTTCGCTTCTGCCTTCAGTCTTGTTCGTGCTGAATGAAGGCTACGTGTGAGGAAGATAGGGAAGCGCCGCGTAATCTCCAAGGACGCGGCCTGTATATGTTGACCATCGAGTGCAAGGTTCACCCAACGCGCCAAATTGTCGGCACGCAAACTTCGATTCGACGTTCGTAGATGCAACGTCTCGCGTTCTTGCACCGCCGCTCTCGCAGCCGACGGCCAAACAGTGTATGTCCCGCCGTAGAGGGGCCGCCCTCAATCACCTCCGGCGATGCGAATACCTGCCATTCTTTCTCACTCCCTTGCAAGGCCTGCCCCCACTCTTCGAGACCCGCCTCACCATCGTTGATCTCCTGTCCTCCGCCGACTAACGCAATGACGACGGCCCAATCCTCATGGCGTTCCATAATTTTCAGCAGCATCTCAGGTTCAGAGTAATTCCGCGCAAATTTTCTGAAGTTTTGTTGTAGATTCCATGCGCGCTGCGCCTCATCGAAGATGATCACATGGTTCGATGGCGCACGATCCGTGTCCTGGTCGGTATAAGTCTTGGCAAAAACGTGGACATTCTCGATAAGCGTCTTCGCTTGTAAAAGTGCCTGCGTAGACGGCACGCCATCCTTCATCGCCTGTTGCCTGAACAATTCCTGCAACACCCCTACAAGCGGACCATTCCCACTCATAAAGTGGATAGCGTCCGTCCGGCTTTCACTTAGATGAGCAAGGCTTAATCCCACCAGCGTTTTTCCTGAGCCGGGAACACCAGTGAGAAAACAGATTGCATGCCTCTTACCCACTTGAGCCATCGAGACAATCTCTCGAATCTCTTCCGTGACTAGCTCTATGTCGTGCTCCGCGGCCTCCGAATGAGCAACCTCGGCAATCTTCAAACCGGAACGCAATGCTAGCGCTGCCTCGATGATTGTAGGAGTAGGACAATATCTGCCATCGTTCCACGCTTCGCCATCCACAGCATTCGCTATATGGTCAGGAATCGAAGCCAACAACTCCGCTAGATCGCCCCACGAGCAGGTCTGCGTTGGCGCGATCCAATAAGAAGGAAGGGTTGGAAATCCGAGTTCCTGTTGACGACGTAGTTCTTGGACCTGCTGTTCGTGAGCCGCCGAAACGACAATGGGATAGATGTGCCGTTGATCCGAGGGCCTATGGAAGTAGTGCAATAGCAATGCGTACTCTTCGACCTGTCGGACAGCATCTTGATTCGCTGGCCCGCGCTTACACTCCAACAGTAAAATCTCTGCTCCAGTCAGCAGAACAATATCGATGCGCTTTTCCTTGCGAGGTATGGAGAACTCGAGCAGAAGTTGCCAGTTTGCGGAAGACGGCACCAGCGATTCCAATGTCTGCAACGCTATCCGGAGCGATGCAAGATCACTCCACCAGGTAAGCGGTGTATCGGTACGCATCTGAGCAAAGCCAGCCTTCGCGTAGGCGATCGTCAAGGTCGCCAACACCTCGCTATCGCTCAAGGCAAGAAAGTCTTCGATCGATGTGCAGAGATACGAGGCCATAGGAAAGAACTTTGCCAGGATAGCAGCGTTCCCATCGACGCTCTTTGCAGAACTCGATAGACTAACGATCAGGAGACGCCATGCCCCGCGAAATCGAATGGACCGACAGCGAAGAGATCGGCATCCAGCTTCAGGAGAAATTCCCGGAGCTCGACCCCTACACCGTCCGCTTCACCGACCTGCACCGCTATGTCACCGAGCTGCCCGGCTTCACCAGCGATAAGGCCAAGTCGAACGAGGGCCTCCTCGAAGCCATCCAAACCGCCTGGCACGAAGAGTACGAAGACGCGAAGTAGCTCCCCGACGCCACTCTAAGCTTGTCGCCGCAAAATCTGCCCTGGCAGCTTCGACCCCATTACGGTCAGCACTCCAAAACACAGCGCCCCCCATACGATGGTTCCCGCGCCAATCACCAGCGCATCCCCCACATGCCCGCGCGGCATGTGCAGATAGCGCACGCACGCCGCCGCGCCTGCGAACCCAACACACGCAGCCAGCAGAGCCCGCCCAATCTCCCCACCTTCGAGACCGCTCAGCGGCACCAGCTTCCTCTGGTTGAGTTGCATCGCCATCGTCACCGTCAACAGCAGGATGCCGATGTCCGAGGCAATCGCCAGCCCCACCATCCCCATCCGATGAAACAAGAAGCTGTACACCGGGATCGACACCAGCGTCACCACCCACCCTGTAATCGCCGGCACCTTTGTAGTGCCTGCCGCATAGAACGCTCGTGAGTAGAAGCCCTGCGCCGCCCACAGCGCAATCGAAACCGCAAAGATCGTAAAGTAAGTAGCTGTCTCCGCCGCATCCTTCGCGTTGAATGAGCCACCGCGAATCAAGTCCACGATGGGCTCCGCCAGCGCCACCATCCATCCCGCCGCCAGCAGCGACACCGCAATCACCCGCGACGCCGACCGGTTTACGGCGTTCGCAAAATCCGTCAGTCTGCCCTGGCTGAACAGCGCCGCGAAGAACGGCAGCGAGGCCGCTCCCGCAGCCTGCCCGAGAATCCCCATCGGCGCATTGAACAGCGTCTTCGCCACATTCATCCGCGAGATGCCGCCCGTATCCCCAGACGCGAAGTACGCCAGAATCCACTTGTCCGCCATCGTCAGCGAGACGCCGATCATCAGCGGCAGCGACAGCTTCAGCCACTCTACGAACGCAGGGTCGCGCAGATTGATGATGGGGCGATACCGCAAGCCACTCCGATACACACCCACCATATTGATCACCAACGACCCGATAAACGCGCCAGCCAACACCCCGATCGCCAGCGAGTATACCCCGACACTTCGCCAAAGGAAGAACGCACCCGCAATAATCCCGACGTTGTAGAGCAGCGGCGTCACCGCCTGATAGAGGAAGATCTTCCGCACCAGCAACTTCGATCCCAGCACGCCGCCCGCGAAGAAAAACAGCTGCGCCGGCAGTAGCATCCGCGTCAGCGACGTACAGAGCGCCGCCCGCGTGGGGTCGAAAGAGTGAAATGCAATCCGCGTATACAGAGGCGCAAATATTTCGCCCAGTAAAACGCCCACGCCGAGCACCACCAACATGCCATTCAGCACGACCGAGAGTGCGCGGTCGCCACCCTCCTCATCCTGATTCTCCCTGTAGCGGCTGAGAATGGTGACGAGCGAGATTGAAGCCACGCCGCCGACCAGAAAATAATTAATCATGTCCGGCAACTGGAAGGCCGCATAGTACGCATCCGTCACCGGCCCGGCTCCAAAGAGCAGCGCAATATACTTCGTCCGCACCAGCCCCAGCACGCCTGACATCACTGTCGAAGCCATCAACAGCAGCGTCGCCGAAAACGCCGTGTGCGTCGCCGAAGGCCGCAGCATTCCCAGCAGGCTGCGCTTCGGAGCCACGGGCGGAATTGGATCGGAAGAGAAGCGGTCGGTCAAAGCAGGTTTCGTCTCACGGGCGAAGCGTTCGCGCCACTCCCGATTCTATCGGGAGTTCCCTCACCCTACCGCACCGGTTTCTCGTCGGTAAGGGGAGACGAGGAATGATGTTCGAGCATTACCCCATGAAGATCCGGCATCACCATCGGCTTGTGGACAGGCATCGCCCATCCCCCGCTGCCGCCCACCACCGATGGCCCCGGCCTGGCACTATTCCCCACCGCCACGTCATCACGCTGCACAGCCCGCACCTGTTTCACCCTGGACGACACCGCCAACGTCGCTACAGGTAGCGGTACGGTCTGCCGTTTGCTACACGACAGGCAACGCACTGGATAACGCAAAATCAGTAGCGACCATACGTCCGACGCCTTCAGCCGCGAACGTCGAAAGCTTCGACCCGCGCACGAAATGCACTGTATCCCCATATCGTGAACATGCTGCTCGCCTTCCGCTGGAGATATCATGATGGCCCTCTCGCCCGTATTCGGTGGTGATTCAGTGAATAGAAGGTCCAATCGATAGAAGTCGGCCGGCGTACTTTAGCCGAAAAGATCGTCTGACCCGGGAGACGGCGGTGCTGTTCGCAGCGACTTCGTCCCCCGTATTGGATGCACCGCTGCCTTCAGCGGAGATGCCGCGAGCAGATTCAGCAGCTCCTGCATCTCTTTCTTCAGCCGCCGCAAGGCAGTGCGATCCGCCAGCGGTGCAGTCTCGTCCTGAACAATTGCCAGCGAAAGCTGCGGCTCCTTGTGCTTCCGTTCCGCCTTCAACGACTGGCGCGCCCCGGCGATGGTAAAGCCCTCGTCGTAGAGCAGTGTCTTGATATGCAGCGCCATCTCGACATCCCGCCGACGATACAGTCGCTGCCCCGTGCCGCCCTTGTTCGGCTTCAGTTGCGGAAATTCGCTCTCCCAGAACCGCAACACATACGCGGGCACCTCGCAGAGTTGCGCCACTTCGCCAATCCGGAAATAGAGTTTGTCCGCGATCACCTGACTGCTCCGCTGCGTTCCAACGGACGCGTGCGAGCGAGCGTTGATTCCATGCTGTGCCATGCAGGTCTCCGAAGCCGGCGCCAGCCCGGCCTGACTGCGACGTGCGATTCTCCTCAAGTATAGGACAACACCGTCCGAACGCAGCGACTCTTCGCGAATTTGCGTTGGCCAATCGTTAGCAGCAAGAATCAGGGAACCCCGTTCCTCTGCCGTGCGTATCCCAGAGAGCGTCCAGAAAATTATGGTGGACCTGGGAGATATTTATGCGGATGATAGTGGCCCTCGCAATGGTTCTGGCAATCGCAGGCACGACCGGCTGCAACATCGAGACACATGGGCGCGGCGATAATAAGAACGTAAAAATTGCGACGCCCTTCGGCGGGATGCAGGTCAGGACGAACGAGGCGGTTGTCGTCACCGGTATCGGCGTACCTGTCTACCCCGGCTCCACCATCGTCAAGAAGGATAAGGGCGATGACGGTGCCGTCGATCTGAACATGAGCTTCGGCAGCTTCCAAATGAAGGTCAAGGCTGCCTCCTATCGCACGCCTGACACCCCGGAAAAGGTCCTCGGGTTTTATAAGAAGGAACTCGCGCGTTTTGGCAGCGTCATTCAGTGCCTTCACGATCGCCCGGTTGGCATGCCCACGCACACCGACGAAGGCCTCACCTGCCAGGATGACGATCACCACGACGGTGACCAGGTAAACCTCGACAAGGGCGATCTTAACGACAACGGCAACGATGCGACCGAGCTCAAGGTTGGCTCCAAAAGACGCCGACACGTCGTAGAGCTTCACCCGGATGGCGCAGGAACCAAATTTGGCCTCGTGCTCCTGGAACTTCCCGGCGATTTCCACTCCGACAGCGGAGACAAGGGCTTTCAGAGCGAGGGAAAGCAATAGTTCGGCTTGTCGCACTCCGACGGCTCGCGTAGCCTTAGAGAGGTATGAACAAAATCTGTCACCGATGCAACGGCGATCTCCCTTCCGGTGACGACGTATTCTGCCCGCACTGTGGTGCCCCGCAGCTTCTTCTGTCGGAGGATTACCTCGCCGACCAGCAGCCTGCATCCGACGCCTTATCGCCTGCGGACACCACCGGCGCTCTTCCCCCGCCCATGCCTCAGCAGGTGGATTGGCAGGCCGCCATCCGCTGCGCCACGCTCGTCGCTGCGATTGCCGCCGTCCTCTGCATTGTGGGACTGCGCGTCCCCGGGATCTCCTTCCTCAGCACGATCTGGATTCTCACCGCCTCCACGACCACCCTTGCTCTCTATCATCGCCGCCGCCCGCTCGCGTGGATGGACGCTACCGTCGGCGCCCGCATTGGCCTCACCACTGGCATGGCCATGATCGTCCTCATCACCTCTTCGCTAGCGCTGACGGGCGTCATTGCCCGCTTCGGCCTTCACGCCATGGCCGGCTTCGACAATGAATTTATCCAGATGATCGCACAGATCAAACAGTCGGCTTTGCAGACAACAGCAACCAACCCTGCTCAAGCAGAGTTGCTACACCTCTACGACCTGCCGGAGTTCCAGGCTGGCCTCATCCTCGCTACCTCCGCCACCGCAGCCGTTTTGCTGCTGCTTTACTCCACCTTCGGGGGCGCCATCAACGGCATGCTCCGCAACCGCCGCCGCGCCCGCGTGTAACTGCTAGAATCAAGCCCAACCGCTATGACTGAGCCCACCACACAGCAACCCAAGCTTCGCCAGAAGGGCCGCCTCATGTCGGCCTCCGAGATCGAACG
>JBDTDX010000233.1:0-3608 GCA_039922815.1 Granulicella sp. | reverse complement strand
GTTGGGATTATTGAGGATGTGACGAAGGCTGTGCCGAGTGGTTTTCAGCGGGCTGGGGAAAAGGTTCTACTGCTTGAATCGACGCGAGAACCAATCGTTTGGGAGATGCACGATATTGGATCGTCTGCCTTCGCGTCCAACGCTTTCGGCCAGATGTGGGGAGCACCTCCACCCCTTGATATTTCAGCCGAAGCGGCATTGCATAAGGCTTTAGTCAAACTAGCGGAAGACGGCTTGATCTCGTCGGCGAAGGATGTGACAGACGGCGGTATTGCTGTCGCTTTAGCCGAAAGTTGTTTTCCCCATGGGGTTGGGGTAAAGGTGAACGTAAGTCAGTTCTCAACGAACCATCTTGCTGTGTCATTATTTTCGGAACCTGCCAGTAGTGTTGTCGTCACATGCTCAAACGAAAACTACAGCAAGATTTGCGCTTTACTTGATGAGGCTGGAGAGATCTTCCCACTTGAAATTGGCATCACCACTCATGATGGTGAGATGGAAGTGTTAGCTGACGGTGAAGTGCTAATTCGTGAAAGTATCGCCAGTCTTCAGAACCCTTGGTCCAATGCTCTTGAATCACAGCTTGCTGCGGAGGTGCTGGTTTGATGGATACGCTCACACTGCCGTTGGAACCCTTGCTGGATGATGAGTTGATGGACGACGAGACGCCGTTCGACAAGCTGCGCGAGGAGTGCGGCGTGATGGCGGTCTATAACCATCCCGACGCCGCGCGGATGACCTACTGGGGTCTCTACTCGTTGCAGCATCGCGGGCAGGAGTCGGCAGGAATTGCGAGCGCCGACGGCCATGACGTGAACGAGTACAAGGGCATGGGGCTGGTGTCGGAGATCTTTACCGACGAGGTGCTGGCGAAGCTGCCGGGGCACATGGCGATTGGGCATACGCGCTACTCCACTACCGGCGATTCTGCGTTGTTGAATGCGCAGCCGATCTCGGTCGAGAGCACGAAGGGGCTGATTGCGATTGCGCATAACGGCAACTTGGTGAACCTGGGGAGCTCGCGCGAACGGCTGGAGCGCGATGGCGCGATCTTCCAGACGACGTCGGACTCGGAGATCATCATTCAGCTGATCGCGCACTCGAAGGCGAGCATGTTGGTGGACTGCATCGCGGAGTCGCTGAGCCAGGTCGAGGGTGCGTTCTCGATTGTGATGATGACGCGGAACCGCATCTTTGCGGCGCGCGATCCGCGTGGCTTTCGGCCGCTGTCGATGGGGCGGATACCGGGCGTGGACGGCGCCCCCGATACGATCGTGTTTGCGTCCGAGACCTGCGCGTTCGATTTGCTCCATGCGAAGTATGAGCGCGATGTAAAGCCGGGCGAACTGGTGATGGTGTCGGAAGACGGCGTGACCAGCCGCTACTTCGACACCACCAAGGAGCAGGCAAGCTGCATCTTCGAGCATGTGTACTTCGCGCGGCCGGACTCGAAGATCTATGGGCGCTGGGTGCAGCAGAGCCGCGAGGAGATGGGCCGGCAACTGGCGCGCGAGTCGGGCGTACCGGCGGACATGGTTGTGGCGGTGCCGGACTCGGGCGTGACAGCAGCGCTGGGATATGCGTCGGAGTCGGGGATTCCCTACAACGTGGGCCTGATTCGCAATCACTATGTGGGCCGGACGTTTATCCAGCCGGAGCAGCGGGTGCGGGATTTTGGAGTCCGCATGAAGTTGAATCCGGTGCGCAACCTGCTTGAGGGCAAGCGCGTGATTCTGATCGACGACTCGATCATTCGAGGGACGACAAGTAGAAAAATTGTGAGGATGGTACGAGCTGCGGGCGCGAAAGAAGTGCATATGCGCATCTCCTGTCCGCCGACGATTTCGCCCTGTTTTTATGGCGTGGATACGCCTTCGAAGAAGGACCTGATCGCAGCGAATAAATCGGTTGAAGAGATCTGCGAGTTTATCGAGGCGGACTCGCTGGCTTACCTGTCGCTGATCGGACTGACACACTCCTGCACGATGGGAGAAACCTCTGCAGGCCTGTCGCCAGCCAGCTTTTGCACGGCCTGCTATACGGGGGATTATCCGACCCATTGGGTGGATGTGAAGGATATTCTGCCGGCTGCTGTGTTGGTGGGCTGAGGCTAAAAGCGCACTCCCCTACTGGTCCTCCTGCTCGCGCGGCTCTTTGCCCAGGGTTGGGGAGCAGCAGGGGGTGGCGATGGGCTTGAACTCCATGTATTCCACCCGCGTCAGATCGGGATCGAAGACATTCAACTGCATCTTGCCGTTTTTGCCAAGCTGCGCCTTGCGGCAGTTGGCGTCGGTGCAATGGTTGGCGGAAAGACCGGTGATGACAGTTTCGATGTTGGCGACGCCGAGCGAGAAATGGTTGGCCGAGCCACGGATGTGCGCGTCCGCGTTCGGCACCACGTTGAGCATGTACTCCAGCCAATCGCTGCCATCAGGCACCTGGACGCTGCGGTAATCGGTGGTGGTATCGGTTCTGCCGCCATGCCATTGGGGATGAAAGCCGAGCAGGTCGAGGTAGAAGCGGTCCTCGACGGCGGCATCGTGCACGACAAACCCGGCATGAATGATGCGATGCGCGGTGGCGCGCGGAGCCTGCGTGGCGGCTCCGGGGTGCTTCCGCCCCTGCTGCACGAAGAGAATTAAATTGCCTTCGGGATCTTTTACGCCAAAGCTGTCGGGCTCGGGCTGAGGGAGGATGATCTGGCCGTGCGCGCGCATGTAGGCTTCGAGCACTTTCTCGTTGCGCGTGGTGAACGCCACGGCAGCGAGGCGGGAAGTGAGTTCGATGTTCTGCTGTGGAACGACCTCGAACCATTGCGAATCATTGACGGAGTAAACATCTTTGCCGCTAATGGGAGTTCGCGCGAAGCCAAGGTCGCCATCGTAAAACTTTGCCGCAGCATCCAGATTGGTGACATACACACGAACAAATGCGATGCCCGTGATTGCAGGCCGCTGCGTTTGCGCCGGGAGCGCGGTACAGCAGGTGAGGAGGAGTGCGAGGCTGCCGAGAGAGGTGATCTTCACGGCACCACTTTAGAGAGGTACCGTGAAGATAGTCAAAAGGAGATTCTCAGGCCAGGTCGAAGAGAAGGAACTCGCCGCCATTTGCGCTGGTTATAGTTACAAATTGCTCGCCGGTGAGGGCGAGGCCATCGCCAGCCTTGAGGGTGCCTCCGGCAACTTCGACGGAACCTCGTGCGACCTGCAACCAGCCGTTGCCTAGTTTGAAGGCGTGGGTGACGGAGGCTCCGGCGTCGAGCTTTGCAGCGAGTAGTTCCGCGTCGGCGTAGAGCTGGAAGGAGCCGTCACGGGCGTCGGTGCTGGCGAGGAGGTGGAGTTGGTTGGGCTCGGCCTGCACGGGGAATTTCTTCTGCTCATACTTCGGCGGGATGCCAGTCTGGTTGGGCTCGAGCCAGATCTGGAGCAGGTGAAGCGTTTCAGTCGAAGACGGGTTCATCTCGCTGTGGCGCACGCCGCTGCCAGCGGTCATGTGCTGGAGTTCGCCGGGGACGAGGGTCTCGCTCGCGCCGGTGGTGTCCTCGTGCTTGACCGCGCCCTCCAGGACGTAGGTGAGGATCTCCATGTCGCGGTGCGGGTGCTTGCCGA
>JBDTDX010000232.1:0-2925 GCA_039922815.1 Granulicella sp. | reverse complement strand
GTCACTCCCTCCACCGAGGCCCGCAACAAGCTCCGCCTCGAGCGCGCCCACGAGAAGGGCCTCACCGACCACGTTAAGGCCGCCATCGACCAGGCCACCCTCTCTTCCAGCCACGAAAGCTCGGGTGCCCCATCCTTCGCCGCCGTATCGCGAAGGGTAGGTTCCGACAACCCCGACGGTCAGGAGGTCCTCGGCAGTGACGCCACCATCGATCCCGCCGCTCAGGCCCGCCTCGAAAAACTCGACAAGCAGCTCGGCCTCACCCCCTGCCTCATCCTCTCCGTCACCGAGAACGGCTACGGCAAACGCACCGACGTCGACCAGTACCGCCTCCAGACCCGCGGCGGCAAGGGCGTCATCAACGTCAAGACCGCCGCCAAGAACGGCAAGGTCAGCGGCATCAACCTAGTCGACGAGACCAGCGAGCTCATGGTCATCAGCCAGTTCGGCAAGATCATCCGCATCGATACCCAATCGATCCGCCTGGCCGGCCGCAGCACCATGGGCGTCAAGCTACTAGACCTCGAAGACCAGGACAAAGTAGCCGCCGCCGTAGTCATCCCCCCCGAAGAAGCCAAAGTCCAACCCGAAGAGGGAACGCTCCTACAGTAGCCGCGATCGGGGCACACGTCATGAACATCTATTTCGACACGTGTGCCCTGAATCGCCTCACCGACGACCAGACACAGCCTCGAATCCGCACCGAAGCGCAAGCAGTAGAACGCATACTCGATCTCGTCACCGTCGGCGAAGTTCGTTGGATCTCCAGTCCCTTCCTGCGCGCTGAAATGCAGCGCAACCCGAACGCCGCCAGGCGTGAAGTTTCGTTGGCACTCCTTGCCTTTGCCTCGGAGTTCGTAGAGCCGACGGAATCCACCTACCAGCGCGCCGCATCGCTGGCTAATGACGGCTATGGTCCGTTCGACGCCTTGCATCTCGCGCTCGCCGTGCAGTCGCACGCGGACTTCCTGCTCACCGTCGATGATCGTTTCATCGCACGTACCGCGCGCTCTCCTATTGGGGTGCCGCCTTCCGTGGCGAATCCGGTAGACTGGATAAACAGGAGGGCGCAATGGCCTCTACCACCGCAATCGACCAGATGACCGATGAGCAGTTCGAGCAGCAGGCCTTCGCGGTCATTGTCCGCGAGTTCGGTCTAGGCGGCCTTGCCCGGTTCCTTCGCCTGCACCGCTCCGGCACCGGAGACTATACCGCTGATCGCCAGACCTGGCTCGCCGGCCTCACCATCGCCGACATAGCCCGCGAGCTAAACCCAGACCGCTGAAATCATCCAGTTCGGCAAGATCATTCGTATCGGTACCCAATCGATCCGCCTCACCTTCCGCAGCACCATAGGCCTCAAGCAACTAGACCTCGAAGATCAAGACAAAGTAGCCGCCGCCGTAGTCATCCCCCCGAAGAAGCCAAAGTCCAACCCGAAGAAGGAACACTGCTGCAGTAAGTTCAACATTGTTGGTGCGATGGATGTTTGATTAAGTTTGATTGAAGGAAAGTAAAGCCTTTTCTTAATGTTCTTTGTTTTACAGTGTTTTATATCACTAGCTTTCGAATTAGGAGGCGTTAGATCACTAAGATTTTATTTTCGAACTCGCGAATTATTGCTCTTTCGATACCAGATTCAGTTATTGGTGCAATTACTTCCTTGATGCTAGGACCTACCTATGCAACCGGGAGGAAGCTGCGCGCGAAATTCTTCACGGTCTTCGTCTCTCGCTCCAGCGTTAAAGCGTAGACTCGCGCCCACTCGAAAGCGAACTTGGGATGCTGAGTTTCACCGCCGAACATCTCTTGACGATGACGCTCGACAATCATTTCCGCAACATCAAGTCCCTCCGGACAAGGTCGGACGCGGGGTGCAGATCGGAAGACCATAAGAAAAATAGCTTCAAAAAAGGAGACGACAACAAGGACGGGAATAGCGCCAGCAGCAACAATCATTGGCAACGTGTCCTTTTTGCCGTAGCGCTTAAGTATGATTGTTACTCCGGTGATATAGAGAGAGTAGATTGCGACAATTTCGATTGCGAGACGCATGGGCGTACCTCTAGAAACTTCTCTTACGTATAAGACGCAGCTGATCGCCTTACGGTTCTGCGATGATCTTTGCAACCCAGTTCAACCACAGTAGAACCGCCGTGAATTGAAAAGCATAGCCAATACAGAACAAGAGAAAATGGCGATTCATAAGTAATTGCAGGTTATCTGACTCATTCGGAAGTGCCAGTTCTCCCTGCTTAGAATCCTTATCGGCATTCATAGCCTTTTGTGCAGCTCTCCATAGCTTAAACTGGGCCGTGCAAATTTGCGACAGCCGATGAACGAATACTGCGACGAATAAATTAAGGCCAACAACGATCACCAAATCAATACTGGCATGAGTGGATGGAGCGTAATGTCGATGAAACGCCCCAGCCCCATTGATCATATCGCCGGCGATGAGCCCTAGGGAGACATAACAAAGATCCTCAGGAACCGCCAACACCGCAACCGATTCTGCTTCCTGATCCCGGCAGAGCCGCACAATAGTGAACTTGATCGGCAACAAAATGACGGCTATAAATACGATCAGGTTATGTTGTAGCCAGCCCCCAATATTGTCGATCATTGTCGAAGAAAGTATCCCCGTAGATTCAATGTTTGGCAAGAAGATTCGCCTCAACTGTGAGAATCTACCGGTTTAGCCGAGTGCCCATCCTTTCCAGTTCTATCGCAAGGGTGGGATTCCAGGGAATCTCACTCGACACATGGGTTTGTTCTCATACTTTTTCGTAGAAGACCCGCACAAACCCGAGCGCACCCCTGTAGTGCCAAATTTGGAGCTACAGCACTACATTTTTGTAGCTACAGCACTACAAATTTGTCACTACAAAATCCGCCTTTTTGACCCCTTTTCACGCCGCCACA